>CANGUQ010000101.1 GCA_947456915.1 Betaproteobacteria bacterium | reverse complement strand
TGCCGACGGTGGCTGGCGACCGCGGTACCGCAGCCCGAGGCGCAGCGCAGCAGCGCTCTCGCGGCCGGCTTGCACCGTACGCGCGGCCGGCTTGCACCGCACGCGACAATGTCGCTAAGCTGCGCCTCCGCAGTCCATCGTCTTCCCCGAATCCAAGGAGCCCCTGCATGAGCACGATCGTCCGCCACCCGTCCGGCCCCAAACTCAGCGATGCCGTCGAGTACGGCGGAGTCTGCTACCTCGCAGGGATGGTCGCCGAGGACGAGACGCAGGACATCAAGGGGCAGACGCAGCAGGTGCTCGCCGAGATCGATCGCGCGCTCGCCGCCTGCGGCAGCAACAAGTCGAAGATCCTGTCGGCGACCTGCTACATATCCGACATGCGCAACAAGCCGGGCATGGACGAGGCATGGCTGGCGTGGGTCGATCCGAAGAACCTCCCCGCGCGCGCCACGGTCGAAGTGCGCCTGGGCAACCCCACGACGCTGATCGAGATCATGGTGATCGCAGCGAAGTAGCGACTCGCCCGCACACGAAAAAGGGGCCAGGCCCCTTTTTCACGCCCGTACTCGGAAAAGGGGCCTGGCCCCTTTTTCGTTTTCTGGAACCGGCGGCAGGCGGGCCTGGCGTCGCCGGTGTGCTGCGTGCCTGCGGACGTTCAGCTGCCGAGTTCGGACTGGAGCAGTTCGAACGCCTGCCGCAGCTTCTTCTCGTAGGCGGCCTTCTCCTGCGCGATGGTCTCGTCGGTGTATTCCCAGAAACCACGCTTCGTCTTCATCCCGATGCGACCCTGCTCGATCATCTCGTGCAGCATCCTGCCGTGCCGGGTGCCGTTGCAGAGCGTCGGGTAGATCACGTTGCCGGCGGCGAGATTCGTATCCCAGCCGGAGAACTCCTTCTGCTTCATCGGGCCGCAGGCGAGGAAGCGGAAGCCGAAGCCGAAGCGCACGGCATCGTCGATGCCCTGCGCGGTGGTCACGCCGGACTCGACCAGATACAGCGCCTCGCGGATCAGCGCAGCCTGCAGCCGGTTGCCGATGAAGCCGGTGATGTCGCGATTGACGCGGATCGGCGCCTTGCGCGCTGCGCGCATCCACGCCTCCAGCGTGTCGACGACCCAGTCGGCCGTCCACTCGGAACGCACGATCTCCACCAGTGGCACGAGATGCGCGGGCATGAAGTAGTGCAGTCCGGCCACGCGCGGCCGATCGGCCTCGGACAGGCCGCGCGCGATGTCGCCGATCGGAAAGCTGGAGGTGTTGGTGGCGAGGATGGTGCGCGCGCCGCTGCGCGCAGCGAGGTCGGGGAACAGTCGCTGCTTGAGCGGCAGGTCCTCGGTGACCGATTCGACCACCAGCGCGAGGTCGGTCCACGGCACGGTGTCGAGGCTCGCGTGCAGGCCGACAGTCCCGGCCAGTGCCTCGTCGGCCTGCAGCTTGGACAGTCCGGTGCGGATGCTCGCCGGCAGTGCATCGCGGGTCTTCTGTGACGGGCTCATCACGTGTACGGTCCAGCCGGCGGCCACGAACGACGTGGCGATGCCCGAGCCCATGATGCCGCCGCCGACGACCAGCATCGTCCGGGGGGGTGTGGTCATGATCCTGTGCTCCTAGAAAGGTTCGGCGTGCAGCGCGCGAGGGCGCGGCCCGGTCGAAGCCGGTCGTGCCCGGCCGGGCCGCGGCGCGCCAGTATAATCGTGCCCACCGGCAACGACCGTCCCTTCGCAAAGGCCCCGCATGAAGCGCATCGATCTGCACAATCACGTGATCCCGCAGGGGGTCGTCGACGCTGTCCTCGCCGATCAGGCGACGTTCGAGACACGCATCGAGGGCGAGGGGGCCGCGCGCCGCGTGGTGCGCAAGGAAAACAGCTTCCCGCTGGTACCGGAGTACTACGACGCGGACGCGAAGGTCGAGGCGATGGAGCGCAAGGGCATCGACATCTCGGTGCTGTCGGCGGCGCCGCCCACCTTCTACTACTGGACCAGACCGGAGATCGGTCTGAAGATCGCGCGCCTGCACAACGACGGCATCGCCGCCATGGTGGCGCGGCGACCAGACCGGCTGCGCGGCATGGCGACGCTGCCGCTGCAGGACGTCGACGCGTCGATCACCGAACTCGAGCGCGCGGTGCGCGAGCACAAGTTCAAGGCCGTCGAGATGCAGGCGATGGTGAACAACGGACAGCTCTCCGATCCGAAGTACCGGCCGCTGTTCAAGACCGCCGAGCAGCTCGGCGTCTTCGTCTTCGTGCACCCGAACTGGTGGTGCACCGACATGGGTCTGGACAAGTACTACCTGATCAACATGATCGGCAATCCGCTGGAGACGACGATCTTCACCGCCAACATGATGTTCAGCGGTGCGCTCGACGAAGTGCCCAACCTGCGCTTCCTGCTCGCGCACGGCGGCGGGTACGTGCCCTACCAGATCGGCCGGTTCCGGCACGGGCACTCGGTTCGCCCGGAGGCGCGCGCGCTGTCGGCGACCTCGCCGGTCGACCACTTCCGCAAGTTCTACTTCGACTGTCTCACGCACAACCCGCAGTCGACCCGTCACCTGATCGACAGCGTCGGTGCGGATCACTGCGTGCTGGGCACGGACTCGCCGTACGACATGGGCGACGAGACGCCGATCGCCAATCTCGACCGCGTGCCGCGGCTCACCGCGCAGGAGCGCGAGCAGATCTGCTGCCGCACCGCGTACGCGCTGCTGGGCGAACAGCCCTGAGCCGACGTCGGCCGCGTGTGCCGCGCCGGCGCGTACGCAGGTTGGCGGGCCCGCCCGGCGTACGTGCACCGGGAGGCAAGCCTGCGGCGGGCGTCGCTGCTCGCACCGGGCGCGAAGCGCGGATAATGCGGGGAGTCCGGTGTCCGGTCGGTCCGGGCACGTGGAACCCGTGAATGCCAGGAGCGCGTCGATGCTCGAGTCGTTTGCCGCCCGCAGGGTGATGACGGTCGGATCGCTGGTGGTGGCGGCAGGCCTTGCCACGGCTGCCCTCGCCCAGCCGATCAACTTCCGCGAAGGCGTGTGGGAGATCACCATCCGCAACGAGATTCCGGGGCAGAAGCCGATGCCGCCGATCTCGATGAAGCGCTGCATCACCGGCAAGGAGATCGCCGATCTGCAGTCCAAGGCGGCGAAGCCTCCGGGCAGCGAGAACTGCAAGGTGACGGAGAACCGTACCGGGGCGAGCGGCGGCTCGTGGCGCGTGGAGTGCACCGGCAAGATGGCGATCAAGGGTGAGGGTACGGTGACCGCCAGCGGCGACACCTACTCGATGCAGTCCCGGATGACGATGACCACCGCCGAAGGCAAGTCGATGGAGATCACCAGCAGCATGAGCGGCAAGCGTCTGGGGGAGTGCACGCCCGCATGAAACTCGACAACTACGACATCGAGATCATCGTCCAGGGCTACCCGGGCAAGTCGGTCTGCCACGGCGGCCTCGGCTGGAGCAGCGTGGTTCTGCTGCGCGGCGAGGGACGCACGGCGCTGATCGACACCGGATCGATCGGCATGCGCAAGCTGATCCGCGAACGGCTGGCCGGTCACGGCGTGGCGCCCGCCGACGTGACCGATGTGATCATGACGCACTCGCACCACGATCACTCGATCAACTTCACGATGTTTCCCAATGCGCGGCTGGTGATCGGGGCCGATGAACTGCGCTGGGCAAGCGAGCTGCCGTGGGGCGAGCCGTCGGTGCCGGAGCTGTACGTGCGCGAACTCGGACGATCGCCCATGCTGCAGACCGCCGCGGACGGCGATACCGTGTTCCCGGGCATGACGGCGCACCTCGCGCCCGGGCATACGCCAGGCTGTCTCGTGTACGTGCTGCACGGAGGCGAGCGCGATCTGGTGTTCACCGGCGATGCCGCGAAGAACCGCGCCGAACTGCTGTCGCGCGGCACCGACATGACCTGTGACGCGAAGCAGTCGGCGGCGACGATCGAGATGATCTGGCGGCACTGGCAGGCGCGGCCGGGCAACGTGCTGATCCCGGGACACGACCTGCCGATGATCCAGCGCGACGGCGCCACCGAATATCTGGGCACGCGCAATGCGGCGATCCAGGGCTGGTTCGACGACGGGCTGGAGACGACGACACTGTTCCGGCTGCACGCCTGAGCGGATGAATCGGACAGGGCGCGCGCCGCCTGCACGGCGACCGGAGCAGGCGGCAGGAGCAGCGCAGCGAGGCAGACAGCTGGCGTGACGTGACCCGCCGCAGGTGCGGGGGCGTATCGGGCCGGCAACGGCGAGGAGGACTGTCATGCATCACGCGAGAGATTGTCGACGGTTGTGCGCAGTCGCAGGCGCAGGCGTCGCGCTGGCGGCGTGGGGGCCGCTGTTCCTGGCACCGGGCGGGGCGGTGTACGCAGCCGGGTTTCCGGATCGGCCGATCCGGCTGATCGTGCCGTTCGCGCCCGGCGGGGGTGTCGATCTGGCCGGGCGTGTGCTTGCGCAGCGCCTCACCGAGCGGCTGCCGCAGCCCGTCGTCGTCGAGAACCGTGTCGGCGCTTCCGGACTGGTCGGGGCGGAGCTGGTGGCGCGTGCCGCGCCCGACGGCCACACGCTGCTCATCGGCAGCCAGACCACGCAGGCGGTCGTGCCGGCGATGGTGGCCAAGCCGCCCTACGACGGTATCCGCGATTTCGCGCCAGTGATCCTGGTGGCGACCTCGCCGCTGGTGGTGACGGTGCACCCGGCGCTGCCGGTGAAGGACGTCGCGCAGCTGATCGCGCTGGCGAAGGCGCGCCCCGGGCAGCTGACCTTCGGCGCGGCGGCAGGCGGCACGCCGCACATGGCGGGCGAACTGTTCAAGGCGAGTGCCGGCGTCGACCTGCTGTTCGTGCCGTACAAGGGCGAGGGGCCGGCCGTGTCCGACCTGATCGGCGGCCACATCGCGGTGGTGTTCGGCAACCTGCCGGTGGTGTTGCCGCACGTGCGCAGCGGCAGGCTGCGCGCGCTTGCGGTCACCAGCGCACAGCAGGCTGCCGGCGCGCCGGAGATTCCGACCGTCGCCGCGTCGGGGTTGCCCGGATTCGACGCGAGTACGTGGTTCGGCGTGTTCGCCCCGGCGGCTACGCCGCGCGAGATCGTGCAGCGGCTGAACGAGGAGGCGGCGCGTGGACTGCAGCAGCCGGAGGTGCGCGACAAGCTCGCGGCGCAGGGGCTGTTCGTGGCGGCGGGTCCGCCGGAGCAACTGGCGAAGCTGCTGGTGGTCGAGGTTCCCCGCTGGAGCAGGATTGCACGCGGTTCAGGACTCAAGCTCGACTGAGCAGGTCGCAAGGCCGCGCCCGCTGCGCATCGGTGTGGTCGCGCCTGCGCGGTCGCGTCACGCCGCTCGTGCCACCGCAGGCGGTGCAGTGATGGCTGGCGCGTGCCGCATGCCATGCGAGGGATCGCCGCGCCCCGCACCGTGCCGTTGCGGCCGGGCGACCCGTGCTGCGGCGCCGGAGCCCGCGTGCTGATTCCTGCCGCCGATCTGCTGCTGTTTGCCGCAGCGTGCGTGGTGCTGGTGATCACGCCCGGGCCGAACATGATCTACCTGCTCTCGCGCGCGATCTGCCAGGGACGCAGCGCGGGGATGGTGTCGCTCGCCGGGGTGATTGCCGGGTTCTTCGTGCACATGCTGGCCGCCGCGATCGGCCTGTCGGCGGTGTTCATCGCAGTGCCGGTGGCGTTCGACCTGCTCAAGCTGGCGGGCGCAGGCTATCTGCTGTGGATGGCGTGGGAAGCGGTGCGTCCGGGCGGCCGCTCGCCGGTCGAGCCGCGGCCGCTGCCGGTGGAGTCTGCGCGCGCGCTGTTCGTGAAGGGCTTCCTCACCAACGTCCTCAATCCCAAGGTCGCGATGTTCTACCTCGCGCTGTTTCCGCAGTTCGTCGACCCGGCGCGCGGATCGGTGCTCGCGCAGAGCCTCACCCTCGGCAGCGTGCAGATCGCGATCAGCATCGCGTTCGACGTGTGGCTGGTGGCTGCCGCCGCCGGCGTCGCGCGCTGGTTCGCCAGACATCCGCTGTGGCTGGCAGCGCAGCGCTGGGTGATGGGGGGCATGCTGGCCGCGCTCGCGGTGCGTATTGCGCTCGAGCCGCGCCCGGCAGGATGAGTGCCGGCCATCGTGGCTGCGTGCGCAGTGCGGTCGGGACGGCGCGCGCAGGCGCCGCGGGCACCGCGGTGACTCAGGGGATGGCCGGGCGCACCAGCGGTTCGTGACTGGTCAGCGTGCGCAGGAACGCGACGACCTGGCGGACTTCCTGGTCCGTCAGTGCGGTGTCGACCAGCAGCGGCGACTTGTTCGGGTCGTTGCCGCCACCACTGGCCATGTAGCGCACGGTGGCCTCGAGGGAGGCGCCGCTGCCGTCGTGGAACCAGGGGCCGGACGTGGCGACCGAGCGCAGCGTCGGTGTCTTGAACGCCGACATGTCCTGCGGCTGCCTGGTGACCGCGAAGCGGCCCGGATCGGGCTTCGCCTTGCCCGCCTCGAGGCCGATGTTGTGAAAGCCGCCATCCGAGTACAGCGGCGGGGTGTGGCAGATCGCGCAACGGCCCTTGCCCATGAACACACCGAAGCCGGCGATCGCATCGGCACTGACCGCGTTGGGCTCGCCCTTCTCGTGCCGGTCCCAGGTCGACTCGCCGCTGTTCTTGGTGCGCACGTACGCTGCCAGCGCCTTCACGATCGCGTCACCGGTGGGCGCGCTGCCGAACACCTGCTGGAACTGCGCGGCGTACGCGGGGATGCCCGCCAGCCGTGCCGCGACCTTGTCCGGATCGCCGCTCATCTGATTGCGCCACGCGGCGAGGATCTGCGCCTCGAGCGTCGTCGCCCGACCGTCCCAGTACCACGCAGTGAGATAGGCAACGTTGTACAGCGTCGGCGAGTGCCGCGTGTTGAGCGCACCGTCGTCGCGGCGCGACAGCTGCAATCCGTCGGTCCAGCCCAGATCGCGGTAGTGGCAGGACTCGCAGTTGTTGCGCCCGCTGCCGGACAGCCGCTGATCGAAGAACAGCTGCTTGCCGAGCGCGACCTTCTCCGGCGTGGTCGGGTTGTCGGCCCGGCTGGGCGGCGCCGGCAACTGCGACAGCCGTCCTCCGCCACCACCCCCCGTCGAGACGCAGGCTGCGATCGAAAGCGCGGCCACGGTGCCGGTGACGAGTGCAGCGAGCGTGCTGCGCCAGCGCACCGTGCCGGGGCGGCGGCGCCGGGCGGCACGGTGCCCGCGTTCCGGCCTGCCGGATTGCGCGTGCCGCACGTCGTCGTCCACCGTGCTGCCGGACCGGGCCGACGCGCGGCCGGAGTCGTCATCAGCCTGCTGCAGGTGCGGGTCTGCCATCGCTTCCCCCTGACCGACGTGCCGCGCCCGGCGGCCACTGGCGATCACGCTACGCCGGTCCTCGCCCCGGCACAAGCCCCTGCACTGCGGCGCCGCCGCAAGCGCCTCACTCCGGCTCGATCTTCGCTGCCTTCACCAGTTTCGCCATGCGCGGGATACCGGTGCGGATCAGTTCCAGCAACTCCCTGGGCGAAGTGCCGGCGACGTCGGCGCCCTGCGCTGCGAACTGCTCGCGTACCTCGGGCAGTCTGAGCGCCTTCACGATCTCGCCGTTCAGGCGATTGACGATCGGCGCAGGCGTGTTCGCCGGCGCGAAGATGCCGATCCAGAAGTTCAGTTCGAAGCCGGGCAGACCGGCCTCGATCATCGTCGGTACATCGGGCAGCACCGGCGAGCGCACGCTGCCGGTCTGCGCGAGCGAGCGGATGCGACCGGCCCTGATGTGTCCGCTCGCCGAGATCAGGCTGTCGAAGATCAGCGGCACGCTGCCCGAGATCACCTCGGGATACGCCGCTGCCACGCCCTTGTACGGCACGTGCACCATGTCCACGCCGGCCATCACGTTGACCATCTCGCCGGCGAGGTGAAACACCGTGCCCACGCCGGAGGAGGCGAACGACAGCGGCCGCGTCTTCGCCAGCGCGATCACCTCCTTCACCGTCTTCACCGGCAGCGTCGCCGATGCGGCCATCACGTTGGGCGCGGTGGCGACCATGCTGATCGGCGAGAAATGCTTCAGCGGATCGTAGGGCAGCCTGCGATAGACGCTGGGCGCGATCGTGTGCGTGGACAGGTTGCCGATGCCGATCGTGTAGCCGTCGGCGGGCGCGCGCGCGACCATGTCGGCGCCGATCGTGCCGCCGGCGCCGCCGCGGTTGTCGAACACCATCGGCTGGCCGAGCGTCTCCTGGATGCGCAGACCGACCGTGCGCGCGACGATGTCCGACACGCCGCCGGCAGCAAAGGGCACGATGAAGCGGACCGGCCGCTGCGGGTAGCCGTCGCCCTGAGCGTGGCCGACCGGCATCGCCGCGGCGAGCAGCGCAGCGGCGAGGACGAGGTGCAGTGCCTGCGCAGCCGGGCTCATTCGGCTTCGATCTTCGCCGCGCGCACGATCTCGCCCATGCGCTTCAGGTCGGTCTGCACCGCAGCGAGCAGTTCGGCCGGTGTGCCCGGCATCACCTCGGAGCCCTGTGCAGCGAGCTGATCACGCACCTCCGGCAGCGCCAGCACCCGCGCGATCTCCTTGTTGAGCCGCGTCGTCACTGCCGCCGGCATCCCGGCCGGACCGAACACTGCAATCCACAGCGTGATCGCATAGCCCGGCAGGCCCGCCTCCGCCATCGTCGGCAACTCGGGCAGCGTGGCCACGCGCCGCGGCGTCGTGACCGCAAGCGGGCGCAGGCGTCCGGCCTTCAGGTGCGGGGTCATCGACACCACGCTGTCGAAGATCAGCGGTACGCGGCCGCCGAACACGTCGGGGTAGGCAGCCGATGCGCTCTTGTACGGCACGTGGGTCAGCGTGACGCCGGCAATCGTCGCCAGCATCTCGCCGGCCAGATGCGAGGTGCTGCCGATGCCCGAGGAGCCGAACGACAGGGCGCCCGGTTTCGCCCTGGCGAGGGCGATCAGCTCCCTGACCGACTTCGCCGGCAGGTCCGGATTGACCGCCAGCACGGTCGGCGTGATCGCGACCATGCCGATCGGGGTGAAGTCCTTCACCGGATCGTACGGCAGCTTCCGGTAGAGGTAGGGCACGATGGCGTGCGTGCCATTGCTGCCGAGCAGGATCGTGTGACCGTCCGGCTGCGCCTTGGCCACGATGTCGCTGCCGATGGAACCGCCGGCTCCGCCGCGGTTGTCGACGATCACCGGCTGGCCGAGCTTCTCCTGCAGTCGCCCGGCGAGCGTGCGACCGATGATGTCGGAGACGCCGCCGGCGGCGAACGGCACGACCAGGCGGACCGGCCGGCCGGGAAACTCCTGCGCGCAGACGGCCTGCGGCAGCAGCAGTGCGCTCACGGCTGCGGCCGCGAGCCATCTGCCGGGTACGTGCTGATGCGTCGTCATCACTCGGGTTCCACCTTCGCCAGTTTGACCAGTTTGCCCATCTGCGCCAGATCGGCCCTGACCCGCGCCGCGAGTTCCGCGGGCGAGCCCGGGAACACCTCGGCCCCCTGTGCTGCGAACGCCTCGCGCACATCGGCGAGCGCGAGGCTGCGCTGCAGTTCGGCGTTGATCCGCGCGATCGCCGCGGCGGGCGTGCCAGCCGGGGCGAACAGTGCCTGCCAGAACGTGATGTCGTAGCCCGGTACACCGGCCTCGACCATCGTCGGCACGTCGGGCAGCAGCGCGCTGCGCCGCGCACCGAGCATCGCGAGCGGGCGCACCCGGCCTGCCTTGATGTGCGGCAGCGCCGAGATCACGCTGTCGTAGATGAGTCCGATCTGCCCGGAGGCCACTTCCGGATAGGCTGCCGCCAGCCCCTTGAACGGCACGTGCACGGTGTCGACCCCGGCGAGCAGATTGAACAGCTCGCCGGACAGATGGAACACCGCGCCGATGCCCGAGGACGCATAGCTCAGGGCTCCGGGCTTCGCCCGTGCGAGCGCGATCACGTCCTTGACCGTCTTCACTTCCAGCCTCGGGCTCGCGCCGATGATGTTGGGGGCGACGACCACCGTGCCCACCGGCGCGAAATCGGCGATCGGGTCATAAGGCAGCTTGCGGAACACGTGCGGAGCGATCGCGTGCGTGGACAGACTGCCCAGCAGCAGCGTGTAGCCGTCGGCCGTCGCCCTGGCCACTGCGGTGGAGCCGATGGTGCCGCCGGCGCCGACACGGTTGTCCACGACGATCGGCTGCTTCATCGCCTCCGCCAGGCGCACCGCCGCGGCGCGGCCGATGATGTCCGACACCCCGCCGGCGGGGAACGGGATCACCAGGCGCAGCGGGCGCACCGGAAACTCGGCAGCCCGCGCCGCCGGCAGCAGACACGGCAGTGCGCACGCCACGGCGATCACGCGAAGCGCGGCGTACATTGCGCAGGTGTGGCGGAAGCTCGGCACAAGGACGTCCGTGGTCTGAACGGTCGACCATCCAAGCAAGTCCCGCGCCAAGCGAGCCATGGCGGCAGAGGCAGCGCTGCGCAGGCATGCCCGTGCGCACCCTGGCGCAGTGCGATTGCGCGGCGCGCAG
>CANGUQ010000100.1 GCA_947456915.1 Betaproteobacteria bacterium | reverse complement strand
GCGCTGGCCGCGGCCCGGGCTGTTTGCGCGCGCGCTGGAGCGTATCGGCGCCGCACGCAGCCTGCCCGCCCGATTCGCCCGCAGCCAGCAGATGATGGGATTTGCACAGGCACGCGCGCTGCTCGCGGCGGACGCCCGCGACCGGGTCGACATGGCATTCGCCCAGTCGGTGTTCGCTGCCGCCGACTCGCTGTCAGACCGCAGCCGCACCGGCGATAGGCTCGACACAGGCACAATCAGCCGGGTGAGCGTGATGACCATCGGAACCTATCTGCAGAACCAGCTGCTGCGCGACATCGATGCGGTGTCGATGGCGAGTTCGCTCGAGGTACGCGTGCCGTTCCTCGATCTCGACGTCGTGGAGACCGCGCTGTCGCTGCCCGATGTGGCAAAGCTCGCCCGGCCCGGAGCGGGCGCGGCTGGCAGCTACGCGGCAAGCGGCGCCAAGCGCGTGCTGATCGATGCGCTGGGCGATCTGCTGCCGCCACAGATCGCCACCCAGAGCAAGCGCGGCTTCTCGATGCCGATGGCGCAGTGGCTGCGCGGCCCGCTCGCACCGATCAGGAAGGCGCTACTCGCTCCGGACGTGGTGCGCCGGCGCGGCTGGCTGGATCCGGACGCGGTGGCCGAGCTGGACCGGCGGTTCGATCGCGGTGCGGCGGCCTGGAGCCAGGTGTGGCTGCCCATGGTCATCGAGCTCTGGTGCAGCGAAGTGATCGATCCCCTGGAGCGAGGCAGTGTCTGAACCGATCGCGGCCTCGCCGCCTCCGCAGGTGCCAACCCGGCTGCTGTTCATGTGCTGGGGGTACTCGATTCACGCCCGCAGGCGCGTGCAGCTGTTCATCGACGACCCCCGCTTCGAGGTTGCGGTGGTGTCGACCTGGGACTACGGATTTTCCGGCGCGCGCTTCTTCCCGCTGCGTGCTGCGCGGGCGGCGCGCCCGGACGTGGGTGATGCGCCCGTGCGCGCGCGTGCCGGCTGGTTGAGCACCGAGATGCGGGAGCGGCTCGCACAGGCGCGCAGCCTGCTGCTGCTGCCGCTGGAGATCGTGCGCGCACTGGGCGATCTGGGCGTCCTGAGGGCCGCCATGCGTGAATTCCGGCCCGACGTGGTGTTCCTGCAGACGCTGCAGTATCCCTGCTATCTCGCCTACCTTCTGCCGCGTCACCTGCCTCTGATGGTCACGTTCTGGAACGGCGACGTCACCTACTTCGCGCGGTGGACGGGGCTGGAGATGCTGGCCAAGAAATGGCTGGTCAGGTACGGTCTGCGCCGGGTACGCTACATCACCGTGAACTCCCGCACCGCCTACGATGCGTGCGTCGATCTGGGCGCAGATGCCGCGCGGATGCAACTCATCCGCTACCCGGCAGCCGATGTCGACCTGTTCGCGCGCCGCGATCAGGGCAAGGCGCGCGAGCGGCTCGGCCTGCGTGCCGCGCACGTGGTGCTGTGTCCGCGCGGGCTGGGACGCTTCTTCAACTCGGACGTCATCGTCGAAGCGATGCCCAAGGTTCTCGCGCGCTTTCCGGACACCGTCTTTCTGTTCATCTCCGGCGTGGGTGGGCCGGGTGAGTGGGCGCGCCACGTCGAGCACGCGGCGCGGCTGGGCATCGCGGAGCAGAGCCTGCGCTGGGACGGACAGATCGAGTGGGAAGACATGCCCTGGTACTACAGCGCAGCCGATGTGATGCTGTCGATCAAGACTGCTGACTCGTGCCCGAACTGCATGCTCGAGGCAATGGCCGCGGAGGTGCCGGTGGTGATGAGCGACACGCGCCAGAATCGGGAGTGGATCGATGATGGTGCCAACGGGTTTCTGGTCGAGCCGCGCGATCCTGCGGCAGTGGCCGAGTGCGTGCTGCGGCTGCTTGCGGACGACGGGCCGATGCGGGCCCGCTTTGGCGAGATCAGCCTGCAACGGGTACGCGCCGACGGTAACGCGCGCATCAACGTGCCGCGGATTCGCGAGATCGTGCTCGGCGTCGCCGGCCGGTCGCAGCCGTGATGCCGGTCCCGTCGGGAAACGATCCGGTTGGCGCGGCGCCGGTACGCCTCGCGGCACCGGACATCCAGGCCGGTGATCTCGAGCGCGCGCTGCGCTGCATCCAGAGCGGCAATCTGGTCCAGGGGCCGCAGGTTGCAGAGTTCGAGCAGAAGATCGCCGGGTACACCGGGCTGCCGCATTGCGCTGTCGTTTCCTCGGGCACAGCCGCGCTGCATCTGGCGCTGCTCGCACTGCAGGTGCCTGCCGGCGCCTCGGTGATCGTCCCGGCATTCACCTATCCTGCCACCGCGAACGTGGTGGAGATCATCGGCGCGCGCACCGTGCTGTGCGATGTCGAGCCCGGCAGCTACGTGCTCAGTGCGCGCACGCTGCAGCAGGCATTCGACGGCTGCCCGCAGGGCAGTGTCGCGGCTGTGATGCCGGTCCACGAGTTCGGCTACCCGGTACAGATCGCCGAGATTGCCCGGATCTGCCGCGAGCGTGGCGCGCGCGTGATCGAAGACGCCGCGTGTGCGTTCGGCACGCAGGCCGATGGCGGGCACCCGGGTCTGCACGGCGATCTCGCCTGTCTGTCCTTCCACCCGCGCAAGGCCGTCACCACGGGCGAGGGCGGGGCCGTGCTCGCCCGCGATGCCGCGCTGATGGAGCGGGTTCGCGATCTGCGCAACCACGGTATGCGTGTGAACGGTATCAGTCGCGAGTTCGTGCTGGCGGGGCTGAACTACAGAATGACGGATTTCCAGGCGGCACTGGGTATCGGCCAGATCGGGCGATTTGCGCGGGAACTCGACGACCGACGTGCGCTCGCCGCGGTCTATTGCCGCGAACTCGCTGGCCAATCGCAGCTCGAGTTGCCGCAACTGCCGCCGGGTCACGCGCTGCAGACCTTCATGGTCGTGCTGGCCGACGCGATCGACCGGGACGCGGTCGCGAGCGGCATGCGCGAGCACGGTATCGAGTGCGGGCCGGCAGCGCAGGCGCTGAACTGTCTCCAATACTTCCGCGAGCGCTACGGGCTCAGACCGGAGCACTTTCCGGTCGCCACCCGCCTGTATCGTCAGGGACTTGCCCTGCCGATGCACGGGCGCGTCAGCCCGCAGGACGTGAGCCGGGTGTGCGCACGGCTGCACGATGTGCTGGCCAGCTCCGGCGTGCGCGCGCGGCCGGCACCGGCCGGCTGACCGGCCGATGCGAACTTGCGTATCGTTCGCCATGGGGCGCGAGGCTGGAACGCATCCGGCAGCTCGCGTGAGCGAAGGAATGGCCGCCGACGCGGCGGGGAGGGCCTGAAGTGCCATTGCAGGGCAAACGTATCGTGATCACCGGCGGTGCCGGATTCATCGGCTCCACGCTGGCCGCGCGCCTGTGCGTCGACAATCAGGTCGTGCTGTTCGACAACCTCGCGCGCGACACACTGCAGCACACCCAGCTTGCGCAGCACCCGAACGTGCAACTGGTGCGCGGTGACATCCTCGACCCGGCAGCGGTGCTCGGCGCAGTGCAGGGCGCGCAGGTAGTGGTGCACGCAGCTGCGATCGCCGGCATCGACACGGTGCTCAAGTCGCCGGTGCGCACGATGGAGGTCAACATGATCGGCACAGCCAACGTGCTGCGCGCCTGTGCGCAGGCGAAGGTGTCCGATCGTGTCGTCGAGTTCTCCACCTCCGAGGTGTTCGGCTCGATGGCCTATCGCGTCTCCGAAGACAATCACGCCGTGGCCGGCTCCGCCGGCGAGGCGCGCTGGGTGTACGCGGTGAGCAAGCTCGCCGGCGAGCACCTCGCGCACGCCTACTATCGCGAGCACGGATTGCCAGTGGTGACGCTGCGCCCGTTCAACGTGTACGGCCCGGGTCAGACGGGAGAGGGCGCGCTGCAGATCTTCATCCGGCGCGCACTGGCCAATGAGCCGATCTCGATCTACGGCGATGGCACCCAGATTCGCGCCTGGTGTTTCGTCGACGACATGGTCGATGCCCTGATGCTGGCACTGGAGAAGCCGGAGGCAGTCGGCGAGTCGTTCAACGTCGGCAACGCGCGAGCGGTGACCACCGTGTTCGGACTGGCCGAGACGGTATGCCGCGTGCTCGGATCGAAGTCGCAGATCCAGTTTCGCGACGCGCTGTCGGCGGATATCGAGCTGCGCATTCCGGAAACCGGCAAGGCGAAGGCGCTGCTGGGCTTCAGCGCCCGGGTGGACCTCGAAGAAGGCATCCGTCGCACTGCCGAGTGGTATCGCGGGCGTACGCTGTAGCGCGGACGATGACCGATATCGTGATGCTCGGGGCGGGCGGTACCTGCGCCGATGTGCTGGCGATCATCGCTGCGGCGAACGTTCGCCAGCCCGGACGCTGGAACTGCCTGGGAGTGCTTGACGACGCCCCCGGGTTCGCCGGCGCGCGGGTTCACGGCTTGCCGGTGCTCGGGCCGATCCAGGCGAATCAGCTTCCGGCAGGCGCGCTGGCTGTCGACTGTCTGGGCAGCCCGCGCAGCTTCCCCGCGCGCGAGTCGCTGTTGCTTGCACGCGGCTTCGATCCGGCCGCGTTTGCCACGATCATCGACGACACGGCATGGGTGGCGCACAGCGCGCAGATCGGACCCGGCAGCATCCTGTTTCCGCATGTGGTGGTGATGGCGAATGTCCGGCTCGGCATGCACGTCACGGTGCTGGCGAATTCGGTGATGAACCACGAAACGACAGTCGGTGACTTCACCATCGTTGCCAGCGGCGTCAACGTGTCGGGGCGGGTGGCGGTAGGGCGCGGCTGCTACCTGGGCAGTGGCGCTTCGATCATCCATGACCGCAGCATCGGTGCGGGCGCGTTGATCGGTGCCGGCGCGGTCGTCGTGCGCGATGTCCAGGCGGGCAGCGTGGTTGCCGGCAATCCGGCGCGCGTGCTGCGTGGTGTCGATCAGTGACCGCAGCGCCGCACGCAGCGAGCGCCGCAGTCGATGCGCCATTGAGCCTGGTCATCGTCTCGGGCATGTATCCGCCGATCCAGACCGGCACGGCGTTCTATGCCCGCAATCTCGCGCGCGCACTGGCCCAGGCCGGGCACCGTGTGCGTGTGGTCGCGCTGGGCGAGGTGCAGGACAGTGACGCCGCAGAGCCGTTTCGTACCGACCGGCTGGCGGCCTGGCCGGTTCCGCTGCCGGGCTTCTTCAAGCATTTTCGCATCGCGTCGCTGTTGCCCTCGAACTACCGCCGGCTGCACGCCGTGCTGCATGAAGACCGCGTGCAGGCAGTGCTGCTGGTCAATCACTACCTCGACATCGCCTTCCCGGCGGTCTACGCGACACGTCGTGCGCGGGTGCCGCTCGTGTGCTCGGTGGGCACGCAACTGCAGTCATCGAATCCTCGCCGCAATCGCATCCTCGGGCTGCTCGATCGGCTCATCTGCGGCACGCTCGTGTTCCCGTTCTGCGCGCGCGTGATCGCCTGGGACAACGAGATCCTGCGTTATCTCGCCGAGCGCCAGGGTCGGCGCGTGACCCGCAAGACGGTGATCGTGAACTACGGCGTCAATGGCGACATCGAGCGCTTTCTCTCGCATGTGCACGACGCATCGCTGCGTGGGCAGATACTGGGTGTCGGGGCGGTCAGCGAGCAGCGCAGCTTCGTTCCGCTGGTGCGCGCGTTCGCCGCGATTGCCGACGCGTTTCCCCAGGCGCGGGTGAAGATCATCGGGCACGTCTACCACGATGCCGCACCGCGCCTTGCGCGGGAGCTCGGTGTGGCCGACCGCGTCGAGTTCACCGGCGAGCAGTCGCACGCGCAGGTGATGCAGCAGATGCAGTGCAGCGATGTGCTCTATTCATCCCTGACCGGCGAGTACGTCGGACTCGGCACCGCGACCATAGAGTCGATGCTGATGGGACTGCCGGTACTCGCCAACGTGCCGCTCGACCTGCTCGGGCGTGCGCGCCTGGAGGATGGCGTGCACCTGATGCGCTGCGCCGATAACGATCCCCAGGCACTGGCGGGGCAGCTCACGCGCCTGCTGAGCGATCAGGCTCTGCGCGAGCGGCTGAGTGCCGGCGGCCGCAGCTTCGTCCTCACGCACATGAACTGGTCGAAGGTGGCTTCGGACATGGTCGACGTGCTGCGGGATCAGGTGCGCGCGGCCGCGCCCGGGCATGCGTCCCTGGCAACCGTCGACCGGAGGGCCGCGCCGTGAGCGTCCTGCGCCAGCGCGCGATGACGCTGGTTGGTGCGTTGATCAGCGTGGCGGCGCTGGTCTGGCTGGCGAGAAGCCATGACTGGCGCGATCTGGTGCAGTCGTTTCGCGACGCGGACTGGCGCTGGCTCGCCCTGGTGCCACTGCTGATGCTGCCGAACTTCGCGTTGCGGGCACAACGCTGGCGCATCCTGTTTCCCGAGCAGCGCCTGCCCGGCTTCAGCGGAGCCTTCGCCGCGCTGATGGCCGGCTATCTCTTCAACAACGTGTTGCCGGCGAGGGCGGGCGAGCTGGTGCGTGTGCACCTGATCGGCCGCCGTGAACAGCTGCCGCGCAGCACCGCGCTGGGCACGGTGGTGCTCGAGCGCACCCTTGACCTGCTGGTGTTGCTGGCGCTGCTTGCTGCGGTATTGCCCACGCAACCGCTGCCCGCGTGGGCGGGCGCGGCCAGCAAGGTGGTCGCCGCGGCGGCGCTGGTCGCGCTGGCCGCGGTGATCGCGATGGCCCTGCTCGGCCAGCCTGCGCTCAGGTTCGTGGTGTCGAGCGCAGTCTATGCGCGGTTGCCGCAGGCTGCGGGCGCGCGCCTTGCACAGGCGGGGAGTTCGTTCATCGAGGGCGTGTCCTCGGCGCTGCGTACGCGGCACCTGGGGCGCTTCATCGGCCTGACCGCGCTGGTCTGGCTGCTGGAACTGCTGCTGGTGGCCGTGCTGGCTCGAGGATTCGGCGTGCAGATCGGAGCGCTCGGGCTGCTGTTCGTGATGCTGATCATCGCGCTGGGCACGATGGTGCCCTCGTCGCCCGGCTATCTGGGCACGTTCGAGTTGTTCGGGATTACCGCGCTCGGTCTGCTGGGGGTTGCCGGCGGCGGTGCTCTGGGCTTCGTCGTCGCCTACCACGCGACGGTGCTGTTCGGCGCGAGCCTGATCGGTGCATTGACGCTTGCCTGGTACGGCTGGCCTCGGCTGGATCAGGCGCTGGGCAGGCCCGCGCGCGCGGCGCCGGCTCCGGGTGCGCAGTGACTCGCCCCGCGCCCCGGCACGACGGGTATGCACAGGCGCAGCGCAGCCCTGCGCCGAGCCTGTCTTTCGCGCTGCGCGCCGTGGTCCTGCTCTGGCTGTGCGTGCTGGGTGGTGCCTACGCCGTGCTGGTGGTGCCGATGGACAGCGCCATCGCGCAGCTTTTCCCGCACTGGGTGCTGAGCGCGAGGCAGTTTCTGATGCCTGCGTTCTGGGCGCCGCTCGCGCTGTGAGCGGGCTGTAGGGTGATGGCCGGGACGATGCAGCTCGTGTTCGCGCTGGTCGTGCTGGGCCTGTATGCCGCGGCCTGCACCGGTACCGGAATGCTCGCGCTGCGTGTGGCGGCAGGTCGCGCGCGGTTTCAGTCATGCGCGCAGGAGCTGCCGCTGATCGCCTCGGCGTTCGTGCTTGGCCAGGCGATCGTCGCGATGCTGCTGCTTGCGATGGCGTTGGCAGGCGTGCTGCGCGTCCCGGCGTTGCTGGCACTGCTGGCCGCGGGCCTCGGCGCGCTGGCCTGGCAACTCGGAGCAACTGCGCCGCGACTGCGCGCCCAGGCGCAGGCGTTGCTGGAATGGCGGCGCGAGCAGCCGCTGCTGTTGCAAGGCGTCGTTGTGGTCGCGCTCGCTTGCGCGGCGGCGTTCTTCGTCGCTGCCTGGGTGGCACCGCCGATCGGCGACGCCGAGGCGTTCTACGTGACCTACGCCCGCATCATCGCTACCTCCGGGCGTCTGGAGCCGATGCCCGGACTGTACGAGGCGTTCTCCCCGATCGGTCTGGTGGGTGAAATGCATCTGGCGGCGCTGCTCTCGCTCTCCGGCATCGGCGCCGCCAAGGGTTTCGTCTGGCTGATCGGGCTCGCCCTCGCCTGTCTGCTGGCCAACCTGTGCGCGGCGGCCGGTGCCGGTCGGGTCGGACAACTGGCGGCGTTCGTCCTGCTGCTCTCCAGCAGTGCGTTCACCTATCACCTGTTCGACGGCAAGGTCGACCTGTTCGCCGCAGCGCTCGCGTTGCTCGCGATCCGCTGTGCGCTGGCCGCGGATACGCCCGGGCTGCGCGCGGTGGCACTGTCGATCGCCGGCTTCGCAGGCGGTTTCGCCGTGGTGGCGAAGTTCTCCTATGCGATCGCCTTCGTGCCTTCGCTGTGTCTGCTGATCGCGTGGCGCGAATGGCTGCGAACAGGCTCGCCGCTGGCCGTGGTGCAGGCCGGAGCGATCGTCGGCGGCGCCGCGGTGGTCGCGGTGATCCCGCATCTGGCGAAGAACGCCCTGCTGTTCGGCGCGCCGCTGGCGCCTTTCTTCGGGGCCGGGGAGGGCCAGGACTGGCTGCAGCAGGTGTGGTTCGGCCCCGAGGACACGCGCTGGATCGTTTCGACCTACCCGCTTGCGCTGGTGTTCGGACGCTATCCGATGCAAGGCGGGAATCTGTCCTGGCTGTGGCTGTCCTTGCTGCCGCTGGCGGCACTGCTGCCGCGCCCCGAACGCTGGTGGCGAAGCGTGGTGGTGCAACTGACGGTGGTCGGTCTGCTGGGCGCGGTGCTCTGGGTCGCGCTGCGTCCATCGGTGATCGCGCCGCGTTATCTGCTCGCCACGCTGCTGCTGCTGTTTCCGCTGGCGGTGCTGGCGCTGGAACAGGTGCTGCGCGTGGATCGACCCCCGCGCTGGTTCAGTGCCGCGTTGGCCGCCGCGGCGACGGGTGCGCTGCTGATGTTCGTGTATCCGGCTCTGTCCGCCCTGCGTGCAGCGCCCGCACTCGTGCTGGGCCATGCGCATCCCTGCGCGCTTGCCAGTGCGTACTGTGCGCCGCTGCTGCAACTGAATCGCGAAGCGGCTGCCGGAGATCGCGTCTGGATCGGCGGCTACTACACTTACTGGATGCGCGATGATCTGCTGCAGTGCCGTGATCGCGGCGCCGAGACGCGGGCCCAGCGTACGCTGAAGGGCCCCGGCACTGACTGGGCGACGCTGATCCGAGAGGGTTTTCGCTGGGTGTTGATCGAAACGGCTTCGCATCGCGCCGACCTCGCCGCGCTGGAGTCTGTTCCGCTTCCTGCCGGGGTCAGCACGCGCGTGGCGTGGCGCGATGATGCCGTCGTGCTCCTCGAGATCGTTGCCGGCAACGCGCAGGCGCAACGTCGTTGTCGCCAGCTGGCGCCGGGCTACTGGCGGCCGGAGAGCGCGCAATGAGCGAGGCGCAGGCGCTGCCGACGGTATCGATCGTGATCCCCGCCTACAATCACGCGCGCTATCTGGACGAGGCCATCGACAGCGTGCTCAGTCAGACCTATCCGAGCGTGCAACTCATCGTCATCGACGACGGGTCCACCGACAGCACGCCGCAGGTGCTTGCGCGGCGGGGCAAGGCCGTGAACTGGCTGCGCCAGGACAACCGGGGGCAGGCGGCGACGCTGGAGAGGGGATGGGCGATGGCCGCGGGCGAGTGGCTCGGTTATCTCAGTGCCGATGATCGACTCGAACCCGAGGCGGTGGCGAGTCTGCTCGGGTGTGCCCGCGCGCGCCCCGAACTGATCGCGGTCTATCCCGATTTCACCTTGCTCGACCCGCAGTCGCGGCCGGTACGCACCGTACAGGCACCGGATTTCGACTACACCCGCATGCTCGAGCGCGTCGAGTGTCCGATCGGGCCGGGCGCACTGTTTCGGCGCGAAGCCTACCTTGCGGCGGGACCCTGGAACGGTCGCTACCGGCAGATGCCCGACTACGACTTCTGGTTGCGCATCGGACTGGTCGGGCCGATCGCGCGCCTGCCGCAGTGCCTCGCGGCGTTTCGCGTGCACGAGGGTTCGCAGACCTTCTCGGCCGTGTCCGCAGCGCGTGCCGACGAGCCGGTACGTATCGTGCGCGCGGTGCTCGATCACCCCAGGCTGGCGGCGCTGGGGCCCGATGCGAGGGCGCGCGCCATCGCCAGCGCCGAGCTGGTGAGTGCGCAGTTGCACGCACGGGCCGGGCGCCTGGGCGAGGCGTGGCGCTGCGGGATGCGGGCGCTGCGTCGTGCCCGCGGACATGTCGGCACTGCGCGCGTGCTGCGCCTGATGATCAATGCCGTGGCCAATCGCTTTGGACACCGCCTGCTGTGGCAGTTGCGCAGCCTGCTCGGGCATCGCCGCGCATGAGCAGTCATCCGGCCGAGCGCCGCTATCTGGAGGGCGATTACCTTGCGCAGAACCCGGATTGGGACAGCGGCGACTCGGTCTGGAAAGCGGATCTGGTGAGCGCCGCCATCGCGCGCAGCGGCATCGAGGCGCGCGAGATCGTCGAGGTCGGCTGCGGTGCTGGTGGCGTGCTCGCCGCGCTGCGCCCAGCGTTTCCGCAAGCGCGCCTTGCCGGATACGACATCGCACCCGGCGCGCAGACGTTCTGGGCTGCGTACGAGAGCGCGGGCATCGAGTTTCATGTCGGCGACTTCCTCG
>CANGUQ010000099.1 GCA_947456915.1 Betaproteobacteria bacterium | reverse complement strand
CGCCGTACCGCGCAGCCGCACGCTGGCGGTGCGCGAGATCAGCGACGGCAGCAGCGCCTCCAGCAGGTTGAAGCCGGTGAAGAACACCGCCAGCGTCACGCCGATCCACAGCACCGAGTGCATCGACGCCGCGAGCATGCCCACCGACAGGGCCGTGATCGCGATCGAGGCGATGAACGCGAACTTCACCCGCTTGCGTCGCTCGGCCAGCCCGATCACCGGCACCATCACCACGAACGACACCAGCATCGCCGGCCAGTAAACGTGCCAGTGCTGCGCCACCGGCAACCCGGCATCGCGCAGCGCCACCGGCACCACCAGGAACAGCGCCGTAAGCAGCGCGTGCAGCACCAGCACGCCGTAGTTGATGCGCAGCAGCTCGCGATCGGCGAGGACTTCCTGCAGATCGCTGCGGAAGCTCGAACGCGCCACGCGCGAGGTGAGCCGTGCTGCGTCCACCGCCGGCGGCTCGGGCACCAGCAGCCGCACCACGGCGATCGCCGCGAGCGCGAGTACACCGGTCAGCGCGAAGATGCCGGTGATGCCGATCGCCGCATTGAGCGGGGGACCGGCGATCAGCGACAGCGCGAACGCCAGACCGATCGTCGAACCGATGATCGCCATCGCCTTCGACCGCTGCGAATCACGCGTCAGATCGGCCGTCAGGGCGATGACGACCGCCGAGATCGCTCCCGCGCCCTGCAGCATGCGTCCGAACACGACGACGTAGATGTCCGGTGCGACCGCGGCGATGAAGCTGCCCAGCGCGAACAGCAGCAGGCCGAAGTACATCACCGGCTTGCGCCCGAAGCGGTCGGACGCCCAGCCGAACGGAATCTGCAGCAGGGCCTGGGTCAGGCCGTAGACGCCGATCGCCAGTCCCACCAGCGCCGGGCTGTCGCCCCCGGGCATGCGCTGCGCGTAGACCGCGAACACCGGCAGGATGATGAACAGCCCGAGCATGCGCAGGCCGTACAGCGCCGACAGCGCGAGGCTCGCACGCCACTCCAGCGCATTCATGCGCCCGTCGGCGGCGACGCAGACCGACGCCAGACCCGTTGCAGCCTGCGCCAGCGCTGCGCCCGTGGCTGTACCGGCAGCACCGTCCAGCCCCGCCGCCAGCGGCGACTCGCGGGCGAGTGGCGACCCCGGTCCGGTGGGCTGCAGCGAAGGCATCGAAGGGGGGCTTCCGGTGAACTGACTCAGCTATAGTAGCAGGTTGCCTTCGCCCGCCTGCGCTGGTTCCAGGCCCCTTTTCCGACCGACCGGCCCCTCTCGACGATGGACTTCATCCGCATCCGCGGCGCGCGCACCCACAACCTGAAGAACGTGAATCTCGACCTGCCGCGCAACCGGCTGGTCGTGATCACCGGGCTGTCCGGGTCGGGCAAGTCCTCGCTCGCCTTCGACACGCTGTATGCCGAGGGTCAGCGCCGCTACGTCGAGTCGTTGTCGGCCTACGCGCGCCAGTTCCTGCAGGTCATGGAGAAGCCCGATGTGGATCTGATCGAGGGCCTGTCGCCGGCGATCTCGATCGAGCAGAAATCGGGCAGCCACAATCCGCGCTCGACCGTGGGCACGATCACCGAAATCCACGATTATCTGCGGCTGCTGTTCGCGCGCGTCGGCCAGCCGTTCTGCCCGGAGCACGACCTGCCGCTCGCCGCGCAGAGCGTCTCGCAGATGGTCGATCACGTGCTCGCACTGCCGCCCGACACCGCGCTGATGGTACTCGCGCCGCTGCTGGCCGATCGCAAGGGAGAGCAGCGCGAACTGCTCGCAGAGCTGCGAGCGCAGGGGTTCGTGCGCGTGCGCATCGACGGGGAGGTCCACGACCTGGACTCTGCGCCGAAGCTGGCGAAGAACCGCAAGCACTCGGTGGAGATCGTGGTGGATCGGCTGCGGGTGCGCCCCGACCAGCAGCAGCGCCTCGCGGAATCGTTCGAGACTGCGCTGCGCCACGCCGACGGGCGTGCGCTCGCCATCGAGATCGATACCGGGCGCCTGCACCTGTTCTCCGCGCGCCACGCCTGCCCCGAGTGCGGCTGGTCGATCCCGGAGCTCGAACCGCGGCTGTTCTCGTTCAACAACCCGGCTGGGGCCTGCACGCGCTGCACCGGCCTCGGGACGGAGCTGTACTTCGACCCGCGGCGCGTGGTGGCATTCCCGCAGCTGTCGCTCGCCTCGGGCGCGATCAAGGGCTGGGACCGGCGCAACCAGTTCTACTTCCAGATGTTGTCCAGCCTCGCCAGGCACTACGGCTTCGATCTGGACACACCGTTCGATGCGCTCCCCGAGGCGGTACGCGAGAAGATCCTGTTCGGCTCGGGCAGCGAGACGATCCGCTTCACCTACCCCGCAGAGCGTGGTGCGAAGCAGGTGCGCGAGCATCCGTTCGAGGGAATAGTGCCCAACCTCGAACGGCGGTTCCGCGAGACCGAGTCCACGGTCGTGCGCGACGAACTGTCGCAGTACCAGACGCTGCGCCCCTGCCCGGACTGCGGCGGCACGCGGCTGCGCGCGGAAGCGCGCTGTGTGCAGGTGGGCGGCAAGACGATCTACGACATCGGCCACCTGCCGCTCGCACAGGCGATCGAGTTCTTCCGCCGGCTAGAACTCGACGGCGCACGCCAGGCGATCGCCGAGCGCATCAACCGCGAGATCGGCAACCGCCTCGGATTTCTCGTGGACGTGGGCCTGAGCTATCTGTCGCTCGATCGCTCGGCCGACACGCTGTCCGGTGGCGAAGCGCAGCGCATCCGCCTGGCGAGCCAGGTCGGCTCGGGCCTGACCGGGGTGATGTACGTGCTCGACGAGCCGTCGATCGGTCTGCATCAGCGCGACAATGCGCGACTGCTCGCCACGCTGGCGCACCTGCGCGACATCGGCAACTCGGTGATCGTCGTCGAGCACGATCAGGACGCGATCCTCGCCGCCGACCACGTCGTCGACATGGGTCCGGGCGCTGGTCTGCGCGGAGGCGCAGTCGTGGCCGAGGGCACGCCCGCGCAGATCATGGCGAGTCCGCATTCGCTGACCGGGCAGTACCTGTCGGGCCGGCGCTCGATCCGCGTCCCTGCACGCCGCCACCGCGCGACACGCAACCAGTGGCTGACGCTTTCGGGCGCACGCGGCAACAATCTCAAGCACGTCACGCTGCGCGTGCCTGCAGGGCTGTTCACCTGCGTCGCGGGCGTGTCCGGCTCGGGCAAGTCGACGCTGATCAACGACACGCTGTATCCGGCGGTGAACCAGCATGTGAACCCCGGCGCTGCGACCGAGCCGGCACCGTTCGACGACCTCGACGGCCTGCACCTGTTCGACAAGGTCGTGAACGTCGACCAGAGTCCGATCGGCCGTACGCCGCGCTCCAATCCGGCGACCTACACCGGGCTGTTTGCGCCGATCCGCGATCTGTTCGCGGGTGTGCCCGAGGCTCGTGCACGCGGCTACGGCCCGGGGCGTTTCTCGTTCAACGTCAAGGGCGGGCGCTGCGAGGCCTGTCAGGGCGACGGCATGATCAAGGTCGAGATGCACTTCCTGGCCGACATCTACGTGCCCTGCGACGTCTGCAACGGCACGCGCTACAACCGCGAGACCCTCGAAGTCCGTT
This sequence comes from Betaproteobacteria bacterium, assembly GCA_947456915.1. Taxonomy (GTDB): domain Bacteria; phylum Pseudomonadota; class Gammaproteobacteria; order Burkholderiales; family CAIKXV01; genus CAIKXV01. Next base: position 7,049 of record CANGUQ010000099.1, on the reverse strand, counting down.
ACAAGGGCGCGACCGTCAGCGAGGTGCTGGCGATGACGGTCGACCAGGCTGCGCAGTTCTTCAGTTCCGTGCCGGCGATCGCGCGCAAGCTGCGCACGCTGGCCGACGTGGGACTGGGTTACATCGGGCTGGGTCAGAGCGCGACCACGCTGTCGGGTGGCGAAGCGCAGCGGGTCAAGCTCGCCCTGGAACTGTCGAAGCGCGACACCGGCCGCACGCTGTACATCCTGGACGAACCGACCACCGGGCTGCACTTCCACGACGTGGAACTGCTGCTGTCCGTGCTGCATCGGCTGCGCGACCACGGCAACACGGTAGTCGTCATCGAGCACAATCTCGATGTGATCAAGACTGCGGACTGGGTGGTCGACATGGGGCCTGAGGGTGGCGCCGGCGGAGGGCAGATCGTCGCCGAAGGAACGCCGGAGGCGATCGCGGCAGATCCGGCCAGCGTGACCGGGCGCTATCTCGCGATGCTGCTGCCCGCCGAACCGGTCGGCGAGAGTGCGGACGGAATGGTGGCGTAGGCCATCGGTCCGAGGCCGGGCGCTCGCGCGCAGCGCTGCCGCGCGTGATCCGGGCCGGGGCGCGGCGATCGTCTGCCACTGCAGTCCCGCACCGCACGGTGTCCGACCCCGCGTGCACGCAGCACGCGGCACCGGCCCTGGCGCACATCGCGCCGGTCAGCCGCTCCGCGCGCTGCGTCGCTGCCGGCGAGCGCCAGGGCTGGAGTATCCGCGCGTCGATCACCGCGCGCAGTCAGGACAAATGAAAAGGGAGGCCGCAGCCTCCCTTTGTGCTCGTCGCTGAACGATCGGCGCCAGATGCGCCGGTCGCAGCACCGCTGCGCTCAGGCCGCCTCGGCCGCCGGCGCCGTCGTCTGTTCGGGCTGATCCATCAGCATGACCAGCGCCATCGGCGCGTTGTCCCCACGCCGGAATCCGGCCTTGAGGATGCGCAGATAGCCGCCATTGCGAGTCGCGTAACGCGGGCCGAGTTCGTCGAACAGCTTGGTGACCATATCGCGATCGCGCAGCCGGTTGAAGGCGAGACGCCGGTTGGCCACAGTGGCAGTCTTGCCCAGCGTGATCAGCGGCTCGGCGACGCGACGCAGTTCCTTCGCCTTGGGCAGCGTGGTCTGGATGGTCTCGTGCTTGAGCAGCGAGTTGGTCATGTTGCGAAGCATCGCCAGCCGGTGGCTGGAGGTACGGTTCAGTTTTCGCAGGCCTTGACGGTGACGCATGACGGTACCTCGGTGCGGCTAGTTTTTGGTGACGGAGTTGGCGCGTTGCACGATGCTGAAGTGAACTGCGGCGGCGGCGTGTTCGTCGCGACCGGTACCTCGAGGTACCTGATCGCGAACCGTCGTCAGGCTCAGTGCCCGGCGACTTTCTCCAGCCCGACAGGCGGCCAGTTCTCGAGCTTCATGCCCAGCATCAGGCCACGCGAAGCAAGTACTTCCTTGATCTCGTTCAGCGACTTGCGACCCAGATTCGGAGTCTTCAGCAACTCGGTCTCGGTGCGCTGGATCAGGTCGCCGATGTAGTAGATGTTCTCCGCCTTGAGGCAGTTGGCGGAGCGAACGGTGAGTTCGAGGTCGTCGACCGGACGCAGCAGGATCGGATCGACCGCCGGTTCCTTGCGATCGTCGCGCGCGCCAGGTGTGCCCTGGAGGTCGGCGAACACGCTGAGTTGCTCGACCAGCACGCGTGCCGCGTAGCGGATCGCCTCTTCAGGCTCGATCACGCCGTTGGTCTCGATGTCGATGATGAGCTTGTCGAGATCGGTACGCTGCTCGACGCGGGCGCTCTCCACCGCGTAGCTGACGCGGTGCACCGGGCTGAACGACGCGTCGAGCAGGATGCTGCCGATGGCGCGACCCTCGCGGGCGGCCGGACGCGCCGATGCCGGCACGTAACCGCGACCCTTCTCGACCTTGATCGACATCTCCAGCCTGCCGCCCGGCGTGAGGTGGGCAATGACGTGCTGCGGATTGATCACTTCGACGTCGTGACCGAGTTCGATGTCACCCGCCGTGACCGGGCCGGGACCCGTCTTGTTCAGCGTGAGCGTCACGTCCTCGCGGTTGTGAAGCTTGAACACGATGCCCTTGAGGTTGAGGAGGATGTCGACGAGATCCTCTTGCACGCCGTCGAGGGCCGAGTACTCGTGCAACACGCCGGTGATGTGCACTTCGGTCGCCGCGAAGCCCGGCATCGACGAGAGCAGCACGCGGCGAAGAGCATGGCCGAGCGTGTGGCCGTAGCCACGCTCGAACGGCTCCATCGTGATCTTTGCCTGGACGGCCGACACCGGTTGTACGTCGATGATGCGCGGCTTCAGGAAGCTGCTTTGCATGAGTTACCCTCTGGACCGGAAAAGGATTCGGTGGCGTCACCGGCACCGGGGGCCGGGACGACGCCGCAGGATCGACTGGAGCGAAAACTGCTGGGCGACAGCGCTGGCGAGCGCAACGCTGCCCGCACGCGCTGCGGCCGGCTCGCGCGAGTGCTGCGGTTACTTCGAGTAAAGCTCGACGATCAGCGACTCGTTGATCGTGCTCGGCAGATCGGTACGTGCAGGCAGGCTCTTGAACGTGCCCTTGCCTTCCTTGCTGTCGAGGGAGATCCACTCCGGAACGCCACGCTGCTCGACGGCCTCCATCGCGGCCTTCACGCGCAACTGCTCGCGGGCACCGGCGGAGAGCGCGACCACGTCGCCCGGACGAACCAGGAAGGACGGGATGTTCACGCGACGCCCGTTGACCGTGACCCCGTTGTGGCGGACGACCTGCCTCGCTTCGCTGCGCGAGGCGCCGAAACCCATGCGGAAAGCCACGTTGTCCAGACGGCACTCCAGCAGTTGCAGCAGATTCTGGCCGGTGATCCCCTTGCGGCGATCAGCCTCGGCGTAGATGCGACGGAACTGGCGCTCGAGAATGCCGTAGATGCGCCGCACCTTCTGCTTCTCGCGCAGCTGCAGCGCGTAGTCGGACATCCGGTTGTTCTTCTGGCCGTGCTGACCGGGCGCGTGGCTGCGCCGCTCGATCGCACACTTGTCGGTGAAGCACTTCTCCCCTTTCAGGAAGAGCTTCTCGCCTTCGCGCCGGCACTGGCGGCACTTCGGATCGGTATTACGGGCCACGATGCAGTCTCCTTGTCAGACGCGACGGCGCTTCGGCGGACGGCAGCCGTTGTGCGGCACCGGGGTCACGTCCGAGATGCTGAGGATCTTGAAGCCGACGGCGTTCAACGCCCGCACTGCCGACTCACGCCCCGGTCCGGGGCCCTTGATGCGCACTTCCAGATTCTTGACGCCGCACTCCTGTGCGGCCCGACCGGCCTGTTCGGCCGCGATCTGCGCAGCGAACGGGGTGCTCTTGCGCGAGCCCTTGAAGCCGGAGCTCCCGGTCGACGCCCACGACAGGGCATTGCCCTGGCGATCGGTGATCGTGACGATCGTGTTGTTGAACGAGGCGTGGATGTGCGCGACACCCTCGGCGACGTTCTTCTTGACCTTCTTGCGGGTCCGCGCTGCGGTCTTCGTGGCCATGTTTCGGTAATCCTATGCCGTTAGCTCGGCTTGCCGGACGTCGCCCGGATCGCCTTGCGCGGACCCTTCCGGGTACGCGCGTTGGTGCGAGTGCGCTGTCCGCGCACCGGCAGGCCGCGCCGGTGACGCAGGCCGCGGTAGCAGCCCAGATCCATCAGGCGCTTGATGCTCATGTTCACCTCGCGACGGAGGTCGCCCTCGACGGTGAACTTGCCGACGTGGTCACGGAGCTTGTCCATCTCCGCGTCGGTGAGCTCCTTGATCTTCGTGTTCGGCTTGATGCCGGTCGCCACGCAGATCGCCTTCGCCCGCGACGGGCCGATGCCGTAGATCGCGGTCAGCGCGATCACTGCGTGCTGATGGTTCGGGATGTTGACGCCTGCAATGCGAGCCATGCGGGTGTGCTCAGAACGAAAAAAACCGTTGATTGTATCCGCTCAGGCTGCCTTGGGCAACCGTACGCGGTTCGGGTAGCGGACAGGGAGGCCGGCCGCCGCGCGAGCGCGACAGCGCGGACCGCTCAGCCCTGGCGTTGCTTGTGACGCGGGTCGGTGCAGATCACGCGCACCACGCCGTGGCGGCGGATGATCTTGCACTTGCGGCACATCTTCTTGACTGAAGCCTGCACTTTCATGATGCCCTCTGGGGATGCGCGGTTGATCGGTGTTGGTGTATGCGCTGAAGCAGGGTACTGGCCCGGGAGGCGACGATGCTGCGCGCGTCAGCGTGCACGGAAGGTGATGCGGGCCCGGGACAGGTCGTACGGACTCACTTCGACCGTGACCTTGTCGCCGGGCAGGATGCGGATGTAGTGCATCCGCATCTTTCCCGAGATGTGCGACAGCACCACGTGCCCGTTCTCGAGCTTCACGCGAAACGTCGCGTTGGGCAGCGTCTCGAGGACCTCGCCCTGCATCTGTATCGTTTCTTCCTTCGCCATCCGGTTGGAACCGCCTGTTTCGTGATTGCGTGAAGTCTGGAGAGAACGGAGCAACTGCCTGCGCTCCGGGTGCGGATACGCGACGAGCGCGCCACGGCAGGCGGGCCACGGCCCGCCACGCACTAGCGCGTCGGAAACATCCCGCCCTTGAGATTCGCCTTCTTGAGCAGGTTCTCGTACTGGTGCGTCATCACGTACGCCTGCACCTGCTGCATGAAGTCCATCGTCACCACGACGATGATCAGCAGGCTGGTGCCGCCGAAGTAGAACGGCACGTTGAACCGCACGATCAGGAACTCGGGGATCAGGCAGACGATCGTGATATAGAACGCTCCGACCAGCGTCAGACGCGTGGTGATGTCCCCGATGTACTTTGCCGTCTGGTCGCCTGGCCGGATCCCCGGCACGAACGCGCCGCTCTTCTTGAGGTTGTCCGCAGTCTCCTTCGGGTTGTACATCAGCGCCGTGTAGAAGAAGCAGAAGAAGATGATCGCCGCAGCGTACAGCAGCACGTAGACCGGTTGCCCGGGATGCAGCATCCCCGACAGATCCTTGAGCCAGTTCATGCCTTCGCTCGCACCGAACCAGCCCGAGATCGTCGCGGGGAAGAGAATGATCGACGAGGCGAAGATCGGCGGAATGACACCCGCCATGTTGAGCTTGAGCGGCAGGTGCGAGCTCTGCCCACCGTACACCTTGCGACCGACCTGGCGCTTCGCGTAGTTGACCAGGATCTTTCGCTGCCCGCGCTCGACGAACACCACGAAGCAGGTGATCGCCACGGCCCCCACCAGCAGGATCGCCACGAACGCGAGCGAGAAGGAACCGGTGCGCGCGAGCTCGAGGGTGCCGCCGATCGCAGACGGGAGGCCAGCGACGATGCCCGCGAAGATGATGAGCGAAATGCCGTTGCCGATGCCGCGCTCGGTGATCTGCTCGCCGAGCCACATGAGGAACATCGTGCCCGCAACCAGCGTCACCACCGTCACGAACATGAACATCGAACCGGGTGCCATCACCAGACCGGGCTGCGCCTGCAGGGCAATCGAGATCCCCAGCGCCTGGAACAGCGCGAGCACGGCGGTGCCGTAGCGCGTGTACTGGGTGATCTTGCGCCGCCCCGCCTCGCCTTCCTTCTTCAGGGCCTCGAGTTGCGGCGACACCACGGTGAGCAGCTGCATGATGATCGACGCCGAGATGTACGGCATGATCCCGAGCGCGAAGATCGAGAACCGCGACAGCGCGCCGCCCGAGAACATGTTGAACATGTCCAGGATGCCGCCGCGCTGCTGGTTGAACAGCTGCGTAAGCTGATCGGGATCGATGCCCGGCACCGGAACGTGGGTGCCGATGCGATAGACGATCAGTGCGCCGAGCAGGAACAGGAGACGCTTCTTGAGGTCTCCCAGCTTCCCACCTGCGAGCGCTGCTGCGGCTGAGCCCACGCGTTAGTCCTCGGTCTCGTTTGCGGTTCGGTTTGCGATCTCGATCGGCGGTTGCCGTGATGCTCAGGCGACGTTCTTCTTCGGCAGCTTGCGCGGGGGCGCCACCGGCTCGACGATCGTCACCGATCCGCCGAGCGCCTCGATGGCTTCCTTCGCACCCTTGGTAACGCCGAGCCCGTTCAGGGACACTTTCTTCTCGAGCTTGCCGGCGAGAAAGACCTTCGCCCGCTTCGCCGTGGCGGGCACCAGGCCGGCGGCGACCAGCGCCGCGAAGTCGATGACTTCGGCGCTCACCCGCGCGAGATCCCCCAGACGCACCTGTGCGGTCGCGTCGGGCTCGAGCGGAGTGAACCCGCGCTTCGGAAGCCGACGCTGCAGCGGCATCTGACCGCCTTCGAAGCCGACCTTGTGGAAGCCGCCGGAACGCGACTTCTGACCCTTGTGCCCGCGGCCGGCGGTCTTGCCCCAGTTGCTGCCAGGCCCACGACCGACACGTTTCCTCGCGGTCTTCGACCCGATCGCCGGGCTCAAATCGTTCAGACGCATGACCTTACCCCTCGCACTTCACGAGATACGACACCTTCTTGATCATCCCGCGCACGGCCGGGGTGTCCTCGACCTCAACGGTCTGCTCGCGGCGCTTCAGACCGAGGCCGCGCACACAGGCGCGATGCGAATCGCGCGTGCCGATCACGCTCTTGACCAGCGTGACCTTCAGTTTCTTTGCAGTAGTCGACATGTGAATGCTTCCGATCGTTCGCTTCCGACCACCGGCGGGATGCCGGCGAGATCCCGGCCCTGCGCCGGTGCGTCACTCACGCGCCGGTGACTTCAGCCACGGTCTTGCCGCGCTTCGCGGCGATTTCGGCCGGCGTGTTCATCGCGGTGAGGCCGTTGAGAGTCGCCCGCACGACGTTGTACGGATTGGTCGAGCCGATGCACTTGGCCAGAACGTTGGTCACGCCCATCACCTCGAAAATGGCGCGCATCGGACCGCCGGCAATGATGCCCGTGCCGTCCGATGCCGGCTGCATCAGCACGGTCGAGGCGCCGTGGCGGCCGATCACCGCGTGATGCAGCGTCCCGTTCTTCAGACTGACCTTGGTGAGCTT
>CANGUQ010000098.1 GCA_947456915.1 Betaproteobacteria bacterium | reverse complement strand
CGCCAGGCACCGGCGGCCTGGTCGTGCCCGCGGCCGGCACCGATGCCGCCGGTCTGGCGCGCGGCGGGCCCGCCACACGGCTGTAGCCTGCGGCGTCGAGAGTCGAATTCCACTGGGCCTCGTCGAACCCGCTCAGCTGGTTGGTGCCGACCATCAGCATCGGCACCTGCAACTGTCCCTTGGTCAGCCGCTTGAACTCCTCGGCAGCCTCGGGCAGCGCCGGGTTGCGCTCGGTGAACGGCACGCCGCGGCCGAGCAGCAGCTTGCGGGCACTGGCGCACGGGTCGCCGCAGTCGTTGCTCCACAAGGTGACCGGGAAGCGCTCGGCTGCCTGCCGCTGCGAGAACGGATCCTGACCCTCGATGCGTCCGGCGCGCCCGCGCACGTCGTTCACCGACTTCGCGTCCTTGGGTGGGGGCAGGTCGGAGCACTCGCGCGAACCGCTCGCGTTGGTCCAGCACCGGATCTGCTGGCTGTTCGCGAGCGGCGCGGCGAGCAGCAGCGCGGTGGCGATCGCCGCAGCCAGGCCGAGGTCGATCAGATCCAGATCCTTGGGACGCTTCATCAGGAGCCTGCTGACAGAATAGGTCATGCAGCGCGTGCTCCCGCGGCTGCATCCATCCCGTTATGTCTCAACAATGCATCTATGTTCGGCTCGCGTCCGCGAAACTTTAGGAACGATTCGAGCGCGGGTCGGCTGCCACCGCGCGCCAGCACCTCATCGCGAAAGCGCGCGCCGATCTCCGGGTTGAGCACGCCGCGCTCCTCGAACAGGCTGTAGGCGTCGGCCGAGAGCACTTCCGCCCACTTGTAGCTGTAGTAGCCGGCAGCGTAGCCGCCGGCGAAGATGTGCGAGAAGCCGTTGGCGAAGCGGTTGAACTCCGGTGGCATCACCACCGCGACCTCGGCGCGCACCTGCGCGAGCACCTGCTGCGCGCTCGTGCCGCTGGCCATCGCCTGTGCGCCGTGGATACGCATGTCGAACAGCGCGAACTCGACCTGACGCAGGGTCTGCAGTCCGCTCTGGAAGTTCTTCGCCGCGAGCATGCGCTCGAACAGCGCGCGCGGCATCGTCTCGCCGGTGTCGACGTGGCGGGTGAGATGGCGCAGTACTTCCCACTCCCAGCAGAAATTTTCCATGAACTGGCTGGGCAGTTCGACCGCATCCCACTCGACCCCGTTGATGCCGGAGACGAACAGCTCGTCGACTTCGGTGAGCAGGTGGTGCAGGCCGTGGCCGAATTCGTGAAACAGCGTGACCACGTCGTCGTGCGTGAACAGCGCTGGCCGCGGGCTGCCGTCGGCGCGGGCCACGGGAGCCGGGAAGTTGCACGTGAGATAGGCGAGCGGCAGCTGCACGCTGCCGGCGAGACGGCGACGGGTGATCGCGTCGTCCATCCACGCGCCGCCGCGCTTGGACGGCCGTGCGTACAGATCGAGGTAGAAGTGGCCGAGCGGCCGGCCGCCCGAATCGGCGACCTCGAAGAAGCGCACGTCGGCGTGCCACTTCGGCGCGTCGCGGTCGCTGATGCGCAGCCCGTAGATCGTCTCCACCAGGCGGAACATGCCCGGCAGCACCTGGTCCTCGGGAAAGTACTGCTTGACCTCGTTGTCGGAGAACGCGTAACGCTCGGCGCGCAGCTTCTCCGACGCGTACATGAGATCCCACGACTGCAGATCGGCAAGCCCCAGGCGCTCGCGGGCGAAGCCGCGCAGCTCGTCCAGGTCGCGCAGCGCGAACGGCCGCGCCTTCAGCGCGAGCTCCTGCAGGAACGTGCTCACGTGCTGTGCCGATTCGGCCATCTTCGAGGCGAGCGACAGCGCGCAGAAGTCGCCGAAGCCCAGCAGCTGCGCGAGCTCGTGGCGCAGCGCGAGGATCTCGCCGATCAGCGCCGTGTTGTCCCATTCCGGCTTGCCGAATTCGGATGCCCGGGTGACGTAGGCGCGATACAGCCGCTCGCGCAGGCTGCGGTCGTCGGCGTACTGCATCACCGGCATGTACGACGGTGCCTGCAGCGTGAAACGATAGCCGTCGCGCCCCTGCACCTTCGCGCTCTCGGCAGCCGCTTCGATCGCATCCTCGGGCAGCCCGGCGAGCGCGGCACGATCGAGCTCGTAGTGCGAGAAGTCGTTGGTGGCATCGAGCAGGTTGTCGGAGAAGCGCGACGACAGCGTGGCCAGCCGCTCGCTGATCTCGCGATAGCGCTGCTTGCGCTCGGGCGGCAGTTCGGCGCCGGAGAGCCGGAAGTCGCGGATCTCGTTCTCGATCACCTTGCGCCGCGCCGGCGACAGCGCGGCGAACTGCGGGCTCGCCGCCAGCGCCTTGTACTTTTCGAACAGCGCCTCGTTCTGTCCCAGCTCGGTGTAGTACTGCGTGACCTTCGGCAGATTCGCGTTGTAGGCCTCGCGCAGCTCGGGGCTGTTGATCACCGCGTTCAGGTGGCCGACCAGCCCCCAGCTTCGCCGCAGGCGGTCGGAGGCGTCCTCCAGCGGGTGGGCGAAGCCGTCCCAGTCCGGCGTGGCCGGGTCGGCCGCCAGCCGGTCGATCGCCGCCCGGTTGTGCGCAAGCAGCGCGTCGACCGCAGGCGTCACCTGCTCGGCGCGAAAGTCGGGAAAGCGGGGCAGACCGGAGTGATCGAGCAGGGGGTTGTCCATCGGGAGGGCAGGTCGATGCAGTGGAAAGGGCGGTGGAGGGATCGCGGCGCGGCCTGACCGCGGCGCAGCGCAGTATCCGGGAAAACGTGCCAGCGGTCCCGACGCTCGCCGTCGATCCGCGCCGGGTGCCTGCGGCCGTGCGGCGGCGCGCGCGTGCCGCGCTCAGTCGCGGCGCGAGAACACGAGATCGCCGCCGACCAGCGTGTACTGGGTGCGGCCGAGCATCGGCAGACCGGAGAACGGAGTGTTCTTGCCCTGGCTCGCCAGAGTCTGTGGGCGAATCACCCAGTCTTCAAGCGGATCGAAGATGCACAGGTCGGCCGCCGCGCCGAGCTCGATGCGCCCGACGGGCAGGCCGAGCACGCGCGCCGGGTCGCAGGTGATGCGCGAGATCGCCTGCCAGCGCGGAAGATTCATCCCGGCTGCCCACTTGAGGGTGAGCGGCAGCAGCAGTTCGAGGCCGGTGGCACCGGCCTCGGATTCGCCGAACGGCCTCTGCTTCGCGTCCTCGTCCACCGGCGTGTGATCGGAACACACCGCGTCGATCGTGCCGTCGGCGAGCGCGCTGCGCAGCGCATCGCGGTCGCGCCCGCTGCGCAGCGGCGGCACGAGGTGGCTGTGCGAGTCGAAGTAGCCGATGTCGACGTCGCACAGGTGGACGTGGTGGATCGCCACGTCGCAGGTCACCGGCAGGCCGCTCGCGCGCGCCGCGCGCACCTGCTCGATGCCGGCTGCGCTGGACAGCCGGCACAGGTGCAGCCGCGCGCCGGTCACCCGTGCGAGCGCGAGCAGCATGTCGATGGCGATGGTCTCCGCGCACACCGGAATCCCCGGCAGTCCCAGCCGGGTGGCGACCTCGCCGCTGTGGGCCACGCCGCCGCGCGCGAGGTGCGGCTCCTGCGGGCGCAGCCACACCGCATAGTCGTAGCTCGCCGCGTACTGCATCGTACGCAGCAGCACGCGGGTGTCGGTCACCGGATGATCGGCCTGCGAGAACGCGACGCAGCCCGCTTCGGTCAGTTCGGCCATCTCGGTGATGCGCTCGCCGGCCAGCGCCACGGTGAGCGCGCCGATCGGGAACACGCGCGACAGCGCGAGCGTGCGCGCGCGGTACTTGAGCATTTCCACCAGCCCCGGCTCGTCCAGCGCCGGATCGGTGTCCGGCGGGCAGGCGAGGCTGGTGACACCGCCGGCCACCGCGGCGGCGAGTTCCGATTCGAGCGTCGCCTTGTATTCGTAGCCGGGCTCGCGCAACCGCGCCGCCAGATCGACCAGTCCCGGGGCCACGAGGAGCCCGCGCGCGTCGATCGTGCGCGCTGCGGCGAACTGCGGCGGCAACGCGCCGATCGCGCGGATCGTGCCGTTCTCGATCGCGATGTCGGCGGCGAACTCGCGTCCGGCCACCGGATCGATCACCGTGCCGCCGCGGATCGCCAGCGGCTGTGGATGCACGTGGGACGCTGCTGAACTCATCGCTGCCTGCCTGTGGGTGACTGCCTGCTGCGACGCCACGCCCGGGGCGCCTGCGGCGCGCGCGTGGCGCGCGAAGGCCGCCGGCTCAGCCGACGGCGAGAATCGACATCACGGCCATGCGCACGGCGATACCGAAGGTGACCTGCGGCAGGATCACCGACTGCGAGCCGTCGGCCACGCTCGACTCGATCTCCACGCCGCGGTTCATCGGCCCCGGGTGCAGCACGATCGCGTCGGACTTCGCCAGCGCGAGCCGCTCGGCGGTCAGGCCGTAGGTCTTGTAGTACTCCTGCGCGCTGGGCAGCAGTCCGCCGTCCATGCGCTCGTTCTGCAGCCGCAGCATCGACACCACGTCGGCACCCGCAAGGGCTTCTTCCATGCGGGTGAACACGCGCACGCCGAGACGACCGAAGTCCGCCGGTACCAGCGTCTTCGGTCCGACCACCCGGATCTCCGGCACGCCGAGGATCGACAGCGCGTGAATCTGCGAGCGCGCCACGCGCGAGTGCAGCACGTCGCCGACCACCGTCACGGTGAGGTCGGTGAACGACTTCTTGTAGTGGCGGATCGTGTACATGTCCAGCAGCGCCTGCGTCGGGTGCTGGTGCCGGCCGTCGCCGGCGTTGATCACGCTGATGCCCTCGCGCACGTGGCTCGCGATCAGGAACGGCGCGCCGCTCTGCGCGTGACGCACGACGAACATGTCGGCGTCCATCGCCGACAGGTTGGCGATGGTGTCGAGCAGCGACTCGCCCTTGCTCGCCGAACTCGCGTTGATGTTGAGGTTGATGACGTCCGCCGACAGCCGCTTGGCGGCGATCTCGAACGTCGTGCGCGTGCGCGTGGAGTTCTCGAAGAACAGGTTGAACACGCTCTTGCCGCGCAGCAGGGGCACCTTCTTCACTTCGCGTTCGGCCACGCTCACGAACGGGTGGGCGGTGTCGAGGATCTTCACCAGCACGTCGCGTGGCAGGCCTTCGATCGACAGCAGGTGCCTGAGCGCGCCGTGGGCGTCCAGTTGCGGATGACGGGTCATCGGGGCGGGAAGGGAAGTGAGGCGCACAGGCGGGCGCGGGCGCCGCTCGCGCAGCAGGGGAGCCGGGCAGCGGGGAGATCGCGGCTGCGGGGCGGCAACTCAGGCACCGCTGCCGGGCTGGCTGCGCACTGCGCTGCGCAGGCTGAGCGTCGAGTCTGCAGCGCGCGCGAGCACGATCTCCCGGTCATCGGGCAGTTCGATCACCGCCGCCGTGAAATCGGCCGCGATCGGCAGGTGGCGACCGCCGCGGTCGATCAGTGCCGCGAGGCGGATGCGGTCCGGACGACCGTAGTCGAACAGCTCGTTCATCGCCGCGCGGATCGTGCGCCCGGTGTAGAGCACGTCGTCGACCAGCACGATGTCCGCGCCGCCGACCTCGAACGGAACCGAGGATGCACGCATGGCCGAGCGCAGGCCGGATGTCTCCAGATCGTCGCGGTGCAGCCCGACGTCGATCGTGCCCAGCGGTGCGGCGATCCCCAGTTCACGGTGCAGTCGTTCGGCGATCCACGCGCCGCCGCTGTGAATGCCCACCAGCGCGCAGCGCGCCGGATCGATCGCGACGCGCATCTTCGCGGCGAGCGCGGCGATCAGTGCGTCGGCTGCGGGAAGGGCGGTCATCACGCTGCGGCCTGCCGCCGGGCAGCCTGCTGCTCGATGAACGCGCGCAGGATCACGCAGGCGGCGTGCGCGTCGACCAGTCGCGCGCGCGCGCGTGCATCGGCGCCGGCTTCGCGCAGAAGCGCATCGGCCTCGACCGAACTGAACCGTTCGTCGACGTGAGCAACCGGCAGCGCGTGGCGGCGCGCGAGCGCCCGCGCGAACGCCCGCGCCGAGCGGGTCATCGCGTGCTCGGAGCCGTCGAGCGCGCAGGGTACGCCGACCACCAGCTGCGCCGGCTGCCACTGCTCGATGAGTGCCGAGATCTCGAGCTGCGAGCGTGCGCGATCGCGGGCGTCGAGCGTGACCAGCGGGTGTGCGCTGCCCAGTGCGAGATCGCCGCTCGCCACGCCGATGCGGCGCGTGCCGAAGTCGAAGGCCAGTACCGGACGCGACTGCGTGAGCGGTACCGCAGCGTGCCCGGCGGCGAGTGCCGTCATGCGCGTCGCTCAGGCATGCCCGGCCTGCTCCGACAGCCGCGACAGATCGATGCCGAGCAGTCCGAGCGCTCCGGCCATGCGCGCTTCCGGCGCCAGATCGAAGATCGTCTCCGCCTGCGCGGCGACGGTGAGCCAGGCGTTCTGCCTGATCTCGTTCTCGAGCTGCCCGGCGGACCAGCCGGCATAGCCGATCGTGATCAGCACCTGTTCCGGCCCCTCGCCCTGCCCGAGCGCGGTGAGGATGTCCTTCGACGTCGTGAGGCCGATGTCGTTGCGCACGTGCAGCGTCGACTGCCAGCTGCCGATCGGCTTGTGCAGCACGAAGCCGCGGTCGACCTGCACCGGACCGCCGTAGTGCACCGGCAGTGCGCGCAGTCGCGGCGAGCTGAGCGGAATGTCGACCTGCTCGAACAGCCCTTCCAGCGTCATGTCGGTCGGCCGATTGACCACGACCCCGAGCGCGCCGCGCTCGTTGTGCTCGCAGATGTAGGTGACCGTCCGGGCGAAGTTCGGATCGGCCATGGCTGGCATGGCGATCAGGAAGTGTCCGGTCAGATCGATGGTTTCGATGGCCATGGCGCTCGTCAGGTTGGGGTGGCATTGTAAACGTCGCCCCGGACCGCCACAATTCACGCCCCTTGCCCAGCCACCACTGCCCGCCGCCGATGATCCGTCTGCTCTGCAGCCCTTCCGATGAGCGCACGCGCGCCGGCTGAAGGCGGCGCGCGCGCGCTCTTCTGGTTTCGCCGCGACCTGCGGCTCGCGGACAACGCAGCGCTCGCGCTCGCGCTGTCGCGTGCGCGTGCCGTGTGGTGCGTGTTCGTGTTCGACCGCGACATTCTCGACGTGCTCCCCGATCGTGCGGACCGGCGGGTGGAGTTCATCGCCGGCAGCGTCGCCGAACTGCACCGGCGGCTCGCCGCGCACGGCGGCGGACTGATCGTTCGTCACGCGCGCGCGGTGCAGGTGCTGCCGGCGCTTGCGCAGGCGCTCGACGTGCAGGCGGTGTACGCGAATCACGACTACGAGCCGGCGGCGATCGCGCGCGATGCAGCGGTGGAGCAGGCGCTGCGCGCGCAGGGTCGTGCGTGGCACACCGCCAAGGATCAGGTGGTGTTCGAGCAGCGCGAGATCCTCACCGGCAGCGGCGGCGTGTACGGCGTGTTCACCCCGTACCGCAACGCGTGGCTGAAGCGGGTCGGCGCCGCCGATCTGGCCGCGCGCGACACGCACCCCGCCCCGGGCCAGCTGCAGCCGGTACCGGCGGGCGAGCTCGCGCCGGAGCAGCTGCCGCTGGCCGCGATGGGCTTCGAGCGCACGAACCTGTCCGAGCTCGGCGTGGCCGGGGGCGAAACCGCGGCGCACGCCGCGTTCGAGTCGTTCCTGCCGCGGCTGGACAGCTACCACGAGCGACGCGACTTTCCGGCGGTGAAGGGCCCGTCCTATCTGTCGGTGCACCTTCGTTTCGGCACCGTCTCGATCCGCGAGCTCGCGCGCACCGCGCACGAGCGGGCTGCCCGCAGCGAAGGCGCGCGCGTCTGGCTGTCGGAGCTGATCTGGCGCGACTTCTACTTCATGATCCTGTCGCAGCACCCGCACGTGGTCGACGGCGCGTGGAAGCGCGAGTACGACCGGCTCGTGTTCGACAACGACGAGACGCTGTTTCGCGCGTGGTGCGAGGCGCGCACCGGCTACCCGATCGTCGACGCGGCGATGCGCCAGATCAACCAGACCGGCTACATGCACAACCGGCTGCGGATGATCGTCGCCTCGTTCCTGGTCAAGGACCTGCTGATCGACTGGCGCCGGGGCGAGCGCTACTTCGCCCAGCGGCTGATCGACTTCGACCTGTCGGCGAACAACGGCGGCTGGCAGTGGGCAGCTTCCACCGGTTGCGATGCGCAGCCCTACTTCCGCATCTTCAATCCGGTGAGCCAGTCCGAGCGCTTCGACGCGGAGGGCAGGTTCATCCGCCGCTACCTGCCGGAGCTTGCAAAGGTGCCGGCGAAGTACATCCACGCGCCGTGGACGATGCCGGCGCTCGAGCAGCAGATGGCCGGCTGCACGATCGGCCGCGACTATCTGGCCCCCATCGTCGATCACGCCGAGCGGCGTGCACGCGCGCTCGCGATCTACAAGGCGGTGAAGCAGGCCTGACGGGGCGGCACTGCCCGGTCCCGGCGGTGCCGCGAGCGCGTCTGGTTCGGCATCCTGTCGCGCGGGTCACCGCGATGCGGGCGGGTTGCGCGCTGCCCGCGAGGCACGAGCGCACGCGCGGCTGGCGGTACCTCGCCAGCGCTCAGCGCTGCGGCAGCAGGCGGGCGATGCGCGGGTGCGGGCCGCGCGCTGCGGCCTCGGGCCGGTGCGCCGGCCGTTCGCCGCTGAACTGCAGCCGGTGCATGATGCGCCGCGCGTTCGGATCGAAGCCGTTGCGCCGGTGCATCACGCAGCGGTTGTCCCAGATCAGCACGTCGCCCAGCTGCCAGCGGTGGCACCAGGCGAAGCGTTCGTCGGTCGCGTGCGCCCACAGTGCCTCGATCAGGGCGTCGGATGCCGCGCGCGGCAACCCGCGCACGTATGCGTTCGGTCGCCGGCCCAGGTAGAGCGCGTCGTGACCCGTCTGCGGGTGGGTGCGCACGATCGGATGCCACGGGCCGGGCGCGCTGACCGGATCGGTGACGTGGGTGAAGCCCCGGCGCAGCACGCCGGCGCTGTTGTAGGTCATGTCGTGCTTGATCTCCAGACCGGCGACGCGCGCCTTCAGTGCGGCCGGCAGCGTCTCCCAGGCGAGGTACATGCTGGTGAAGCAGGTCTCGCCACCCGCCGGCGGCAGCTCCACCGCGTACAGCAGGCTGTAGCTCAGCGGGGTCTCGCGATAGGAGTTGTCCGAGTGCCAGACCACCTCGGCGTCGCCGAGCACGCCGATCGGCCGTCCGTCCTGCTTCACGTTGGAGACGATCAGCACCTCCGGGTGCTCGCGCTCCTGCTGGCCGTCGACGTAGGCGAGCGGCGAGACGTCCAGTTCGCCGATGCGCCTGCCGAAGGCGATCAGTTGCGCATCGGCGAGCGTCTGCCCGGGAATCAGCAGGACCGCGTGTTCGAGCAGCGCCGCGCGGATCGTCGCGATGCCCGCCTCGTCGATCGCATCGAGGCGCAACCCGTCGATGCGCGCGCCGAGCGCCGGCGCGAGCGGCGTGATCGAGTGCTGGACTGGCGGGTGAGCGCAGGCGGGGGTGGACACGGCGACCTCCTCGGTTGACGAGCGCGTGCGCGGGCTCACAGGCCCAGCCGCTTCTTCAGGGTATCGATCTCCTGCCGGTCCTGCGCGATCTGCGCGCGGAACGCGTCCGGGCCCTGAAAGCCGTCGAGCTGGGACTCCTGGCGCAGGTACGCCCGCCACTCCGGCCCCTGCTGCACGCGCTGGACCGCGGCGGCGAGGCGCTCGACGATCGGTGCCGGCGTGCCGGCGCGCGCGATCAGCCCGCGCCACTGGTAGCGCACCACGTCCCAGCCACGCTCGCGATAGGTGGGCACGTCGGGGAATTCCTCCAGGCGCCGCTCCGCGGACACCGCCAGCACGCGCACCTTGCCCGCGGCAGCGAAGGCCTTCACATTGCCGGGGTTGGTCGCCACCGCCTCCACCTGCCCGCCGGCGATGGCGGTGAGGGCCGGTCCTCCGCCCGGATAGGGAATCCACGTCGTGCGGATCTTCGCCGTCTCGCAGAACAGCTCCCACGCGACGCGGTGCGAGCTCATGGCGAACGGGCCGCCCACCGACAGGAAGTCGGGCTTGCGCCGGGCGAAGGTGACGAACTCGTCGATGTTGCGAAACGGCGTCGAGGTGTGCACGACCAGTGCGTAGGGGTCGAGCTGCGAGCGCGCGATCGGCATCAGGTCTTCCGGCCTGAAGCTGGCGGCGGGTTCGCCGAACAGCGTCGCCAGCGTGGTGGTGGCCGCGGCGATCATGTAGCCGTTGGGCGCAGCCTTCACCAGCGTGTTCACCATGATCAGGCCGCTCGCGCCGACGCGGTTCTCGACGATCACCGGCTGGCCGAGCTCCGGGCCGAGCAGTTTCGCCATCATCCGTGCGTACACGTCGACCGGTGACCCCGGCGCGGACCAGCACAGCAGCGTGATCGGGCGGGTCGGCCACGGCTGCTGGGCCATCGTGCCGGGTGCGATCGAGCCGGCGGCGAGCGTGCCGAGCAGGCGGCGGCGTGTGTGCGCCCGCGGCACTGGACTGCGCGTGTCGGCCATCCCCCGTGTTCCTCCCTTGCCATCCGGTCGCGGGTGCGGTGTGCCCCGCAGTTGCCGCGAACGGGAATCGTCGTGTGTCCGGGTCGATTGTAGCTGCTGAGGCAGCCGGTGCGCGACGCGCGTGCCGCGACGCGCCCGGCGCGTGCCATTGGCCGGG
>CANGUQ010000097.1 GCA_947456915.1 Betaproteobacteria bacterium | reverse complement strand
TCTTGTTCGGATGCCGCGTCGCGAACTCGGTCGAGACCGTCTTGCCCAGGATCACCCCGCCGAGCTCGCGGATGAGCGACACGCAGGCGGCATCGGCCACCGGGCGGTGGCCCGCGTAGATCGGCGAACCGTACTCGGTCGGCATGTCGAAGGTGTCGATCACGTCCTTGATGCCGACCGGGATACCGTGCAGCGGCGAGCGCGTGCCGCTCGTCGCCCGCTCGGCATCGGCGGCACGCGCCTGCGCGAGCGACTGCGCCGGATCGACGAAGGCCCAGGCGCGAACGGCATCCTCGCGCTGCGCGATGCGCTCGAGGCATGCCGAGACGAGGGCCTCGGACGTGAGCGCACCGTCCGCGATCGCCCGCGATGCCTGCGTGGCCGTCAGCTCGTTTGCCTTCACGTCATTCACCGGTGATGTTCGCTGCCTTGATGACCCTGGCCCACTTCACTGTCTCGCTCTCCATCAGCTTCGCGAACTCGGCAATCGAACGGCGCGCCGCATCGATGCCCTGTTCGTCCATGCGCCTGAGCATGTCGGGCGATTCGAGCGCGGCGTTCACCGCCGCGTGCATCTGTGCGATCAGGTTCGCCGGCGTGGTGCGCGGCGCGAACAGCCCGAACCAGATGCAGGTTTCGTAGCCGGGCAGGCCCGACTCGCTGATGGTCGGTACGTCGGGCAGCAGCGGGTTGCGCTTCGGCCCGCCGACCGCCAGCGCGCGCAGCCGGCCCGCCCGCACCTGGCCGAGCACCGAGGGCAGCGACCCGATCTGCACCTGCGTATTGCCAGCCGCGGTATCGGCCACCGCCGGACCAGCGCCCTTGAACGGCACGTGCGCCATGTCGACACCGGCCATCATCTTGAACAACTCGGTGTTCAGGTGCGGGAAGCCCCCGATGCCCGACGACGAATAGTTCAGCGAACCCGGCTTGCGTTTCGCCAGCGCGATCAGTTCCCTCACGTTCTTCACCGGCAGGCTCGGATGCATCACCAGCGCGCTGTCGCCGAAGCCGAGCAGTGCCACCGGCGCGAAGCTGTTCACCAGGTCGATCTTCGCCTTGTTGATGATGAAGCCGTAGCCGGTGGAGATGAGCATGAAGTTGTGGCCATCTGGCGGCATCGCGGCCGAGAACTCCATGCCGACGATCGAACCCGCGCCGGCCCGGTTCTCGTTCACCACCGGCTGACCCAGGCGCTTGCCCAGGTCTGCACCCAGCAGCCGCGCGACGATGTCGGTGCTGCCGCCGGGAGCCCACGGTACGACGATGCGCAGCGCTCTGTCCGGCCATGCTGCCGCCGCCCAGCCGATGGCCGGAGACCACACCGCGGCGGCGAGGATGACCAAGGCGGGCATGCGGGCGCGCAGGGACGATGCGTTCATCACCTCTCCGGAAGACACCGTGCAGTGGATGGCCTGCAGGGAAAGGCGGCGCGATCAGGCCTGCAGTACCGGATGCCGCTTCGTCCAGCCGGTGGCCGCTTCGTAGGCCTGCGCCACCCGGTAGATCATCGCCTCGCCGAACGCACGGCCGACGACCTGCATGGCCAGAGGCAGGCCGCTCGCGCTGAAGCCGGTGGGCAGCGCGAGCGCCGGGTTGCCGGTCAGGTTGAACGGCGCGCGCGACTGCCGCGCATAGGTGTACTCGACCGCCTGCGGATCGTCGATCCGGCACGCCGGGTCGTGCGAACTGGCGGTGACCACCACGTCCACATCGTCGAACAGGCTGTTGAACGCGGCGCTCATCTTCATCCGCATGCGCGAGGCGTTCACGTACTCGGCGGCGCTGACGAACGCGCCCGGGAACAGCCGCTCGCGGGTGAGCTCGCCGTAGTCCTGCGGGCGCTCGCGCAGCCAGCGCTCGTGCACCGCATAGGCCTCGGACACCAGCAGCGTACGGTTGCAGGCGGCGAACTGCTGCAGCGGCAGCGTCTCGACCTCGCGCACCGTCGCGCCCAGCGCTTCGAGCTGCGCCAGCGCCTGTTCGATCGATGCGCTCATCTCGGCATCGGCGACCAGGTCGCGCGTGTAGAAGTGCCTGAGTACTCCGATGCGCACGCCCGCGACGCCGCGGTCGAGCAGCGCGGTGCAGCTGGCGCCCGTGCGCGCCACGCTGCCCGGGTCGTCCCGATCATGCCCGGCGATCAGGTCGAGCACGATCGCGTTGTCGCGCACGGTGCGGGTGAGCGGCCCGACATGGTCGAGCGAATACGCGAGCGGGAACACGCCGCGCCGGCTCACGTAGCCATAGGTCGGCTTCATGCCGGTGACGCCGCACATCGAGGCCGGGTTGCGGATCGAACCACCGGTGTCGGTGCCGATTGCCACCGGTACGAAGCCGGCCGCGGTCGCGGCGCCGGAGCCGCTCGACGAGCCGCCGCAGAAATGGTCCCGGTTCCACGGGTTGCGTGCCGGGGGCCACGGCAGGTCGAAGCACGGGCCGCCCAGCGCGAACTCGTGGGTCGACAGCTTGCCCATGAACACGCCGCCGGCGGCGCGCAGCCTGCGCGTGACGAACGAATCGCTGGCGGCAACGTTGTCCTTCAGGATCGCCGAGTGCCCGGTGGTAGGCAGCCCGGCATAGTCGATGATGTCCTTCAGCCCGTAGGGCACGCCGTGCAGCGGGCCGCGCCAGCCGCCAGCCATGACCTCGGCCTCGGCACGCTGCGCATCGGCCAGCGCGATCTCCGGCGTGAAGCGCAGGAAGGCGTTGAGCGAGCCATCGTGGCGCTCGGTGTGATCGATCAGTGCGCGGGTGTATTCCACCGGCGAGAGCTTGCGATCACGGATCAGTGTCGAGGCTTCGGACAGGGAGAGGGTGTGCAGGTCGCTCATCGCAGGCATCCTTCAGCCGAGCCGGTAGACATGCGAAGGCTCGTCCGCAGCGCTCAGCGAACGGGTGTCGAGCACGGCACGGCGCGACTGCGCCACCTGCGCAGCCTTCATGAACCGGCGCAGATCCGCGTCGGTCAGCTGGTCGAGGCCGAGGGCCTTCGCCTGTGCCCGGATGTCGTCTGGAATCGGTTGTTCTTCTGCCACGGTCGTCCCCTCGCGCAAGAGCGGCTCAGTCTAGCAAAACGCGCGGTCGCGCCCTGTGCAGGCTCCAGCGCGATGCGGTCGGCCCGGCGTCGCGGACCCTGCCGAAGCGGGGCAGGCTCGCCCGCGCTCTGCGCGCCAGCGGGACTCGCCAGGCCGGCGACCACGCCGACGGTGAGCAGGCGCAGGCCGGCTCGGCAGGCGCTGGCGAATGTCGGCATGGGCAGATCGATCGATTGAGGGTGGCGCACCGCCGATGCCGTACAGCGCCGAGCTGGCGCCATGCGAGGACCCGCGCAGCGGGAACCATCCGCGCGAGGCTTGCAGGATGATGCGAGGAACGATGACCGTCGTTGCAGCGGCGATGCGCAGAAGCGGTCCGCGCGCCTGGCGACTGCGCAGCGGTGGCCGTCAGGGCGCGAACGGCTCGGCGCCGGACTGCGCGATCAGGATTCGCGCACCTTCGGGCGTGGCGAGCGTGCGGCCGACGCCGGCCGGCACGTGCAGCAGTTGCAGTGGCGGCACTTCGAACTCGCCCGCGCCGTCGAGCCGTGCGCGCAGTCGACCGGCGACGACGAACACGAAGCGTTCGCCCGGGTGCTGCGCGTACGCGAGCGCGCTGCCTCGTTCCAGCTGCAGCGCGCACACCTCGAGTCGCTCGCCGCTGAGGCGTCGGCCGCTGACGCCGGCGGGCAATCCCTGCTCGATCGCACGCAGCGCGGCGCCGGCCGGCGCACCCGGATCGGGCAGGGCGGCGTCGAACATCGGGTGAACGTAGCGCCGACCCGGCCCCGGCGGCAGGCGCTTCGCCTCCGCCATCGCCTGCGCAGTGGTGACCGGCGGTTCGTCGACACGGCTGCCGAAGCCGGGGAAGCAGTTCGGCCCGTCGTAACGCCCGTCGACGGGCGGGCCGACGATGCCCGAGCGCGTGTCCTTCAGCGCGAGGAAGTGCAGATCCTCGTCCGGGCAGGCGAGACCCGTGTGCACGACGCTCCCGGGCTGGTGCAGGATCGTTCCGGGCAGCGCGAACACGCGATCGCCTTCGATGTCGCTCATCATCGCCCCGCGCAGGATGTAGTTGAACTGCTCGTTCGGATGCGAGTGCGCCTTGGCGCCGGTGCCGCGCGACTGGCAACCCAGCGTGCACACGATGCGCTCGCCGGTGAGTACCGCGCCGACGGTCGAGGACTTGCCGCGTGCGAGGTCCGGCCCGGACAGCAGCCGCTTCGCGGTGACCTGCAGGCTGGTCGACCCGTCGGGCACCCGGTCGAGGCGGGCGAAGTCGTAGACGTACTGCATCGGGCCGGTGGCGGACGTATCCATCGTGGGGTGCGGTCTCGTGTGGGGTGTGGCAGCAGTCAGTCGAGCGTCACGCCCAGGCGACGCCCGGCGTCGCCCCACTTCGCGTGTTCCGCACGGATGAACGCTGCGAATTCCTGCGGGGTATTGGCGATCACGTCGTTGCCCTGGGCGAGCAGGGTCTCGCGCACGTCGGGGGTCTGTGCGATCGCACGGATGTCCTGCTGCAGCCGCTGCACGATTGCCGCGGGTGTTTTCGCCGGGGCGAGGAAGCCGTACCAGATCGTCGATGCGTAGCCGGGCAGCCCGGCTTCGGCGACGGTGGGCACCTCGGGCATCGCCTCGAGCCGGCGCGCGCCGGTGTGGGCAAGCAGGCGCAGCTTGCCGCTCTTCCACTGTCCTTCGGTGGAGAACAGGTTGGCCAGCCCGACCTGGATCTCGCTCGCCAGCAGTGCCGAGGTGTAGGCCGCCACGCCCTTGTAGGGCACGTGCACCAGGCGGATACCGGCAGCGGTATTGAGCAGTTCGGTGGCGAGGTGGGCGATGCTGCCGGGGCCCGACGAACCGTAGTTCAGCGCGTCGGGCCTCTGGCGCGCGAGCCCGATCAGATCCTTCATCGACTTCGCCGGCAGCGTCGGGTGCACCAGCACGCCCAGCGGCGCCGCGATCAGCAGCGTGACCGGGGCGAAGTCACGCAGCGTGTCGTAGGGCAGGTTCTTCTGCAGCGCGCCGCTGATCACGAACGTGACCGAGGCGGTGAGCAGCGTGTGACCATCGGGCGGAGCCCTGGCGACGATGTCGGCGCCGACCACGCCCGAGGCGGCCGGCCGGTTGTCGACCACCACCGGCTGCCCGAGCGATTGCACGAGCCGGGAACCGATCAGCCGTGCGGTGACATCGGTGCCGCCGCCGGGCGCGAACGGCACGACCAGCCGCACCGGCCGCAGCGGAAACGTCGGACCGGGCGCCGCTGCCACCGGTGCGCGGGTCCCGGAGGGGGCTTGCGCCGATGCCGGTGCGGCGGCGACTGCCGTGGCGATCATCAGCGCTGCCGCGACCAGTCCCGCGGCTGCACCGGACTTGCGTTCCATCAGGGTCCTCCGATCGGGATTGGAGCCGGCGGCACCCTCTTGCGGCGGTGTCCTGCGGCCCGTCGTGCGCCTGCTGCCTCGCACGCCTTCGCCGCTGATGCGCGCGTCCGCGGCGCGCCCGGCGATTGAGTATAGTCGCGCGGAACAGGCACGCGTGATGGAGGCTGCGCCAGTCATGACCCGGACGATCGATGTGCACGCCCACTGGTATCCCAAGGCGTGGGTCAGGCTGCTCGAGCGCGACGGCCCGGCCGACGGCGCGCAGATCGGGCGCAATCCGAAGGGGCAGGTGACCTTCGCGGTACCGAAGTACCGTGCCACCTTCCAGGAGAGCTACATCGACCTGCCGGCGCGGCTGCGCGAGATGGACGCCGCGCGGGTCGACGTGCACGCGCTGTCGTTGACGCAGCCGATGGTGTACTGGGCGTCGCCGGAGTTCGGCGCGCGGCTCGCGTGCGCCTACAACGACGGGCTGGCGCAGGCGCACCTCGCGCATCCCTCGCGCTTCGTCGGCCTCGCCACGCTGCCGATGCAGGCGCCTGAGCTGGCGGTGGCCGAAGTGCGCCGCGCAGCGACACTGCCCGGCATCCGCGGCGTCTACCTGTGCACGCACGTGCTCGACCGCAACCTCGACGAGCCGGAGTTCCTGCCGGTGTTCGAGGCGTGCGAGGCGCTGCAGCTGCCGGTGTTCCTGCATCCGGTCAACCCGGTCGGCGCCGAGCGCATGCGGCGCTATCACCTGCGCAATCTGATCGGCAACCCGACCGATACGGCCATCGCCGGCGCGTCGCTGATCTTCGGCGGTGTGCTCGATCACTGTCCGAAGCTCGCAGTGGTATTGCCGCACGCGGGCGGTTCGCTGCCGGCGCTGATCGGGCGCTGGGATCACGGCGCCACGGTGCGCAAGGAGCTCGCCCATCTGCGCCAGCCGCCTTCCGCCTATCTGCGGCGCTTCTGGTACGACACGATCACCCACGACGATCGTGCGCTGACCAGTCTGATCGCGCAGGTCGGTGCCGACCGCGTGCTGATGGGCAGCGACTGTCCGGCCGACATGAGCTACACGCGGCCGGTCGACGTGGTCGAGCGGCTGGCTGTGCTGTCGGCGCAGCAGCGCGAGGCTGTACTCGGCGGCTCGGCACGTGCGCTGCTGCGGATCGACTGATCGTCGCAGCGCTGGCCGAGCCCGCGTTGCATCATCGCGGTGCCCCGTCGGGGTTCGTTTCGACCGTCCCGCCAGTGCCGCCGGCAGCGCTGGCGGTGGCGTCCGGGGTTGTGGATCGATCGTTCGCAAGGAGATGTCTTCGATGTTCCCAGGTCGTTGTCTGCCGGGCGCACTGCCGCTCGTGCTGATTTTCGCCGGCGCGCTGTGCGTACACGGCGCCCGCGCTGCCGATCCCTTTCCGGTCAAGCCGGTGCGCTGGGTCGTGCCGTTTCCGGCAGGCGGTCCGGTCGACCTGGTGACGCGCCCGGTGGCGCAGCGGTTGTCCGAGGCGTGGTCGCAGCAGGTGGTGCTGGACTTCCGCCCGGGAGCGGGTTCGATCATCGGCTCGGAGATCGTGGCCAGGGCAGCGCCCGACGGCTACACGCTGCTCGCCACCGTCGCGCAGCACGCGATCAATCCGGCGGTGTATCCGAAGCTGCCCTACGACACGGCGAAGGACTTCACGCCGGTGGTGCAGCTCGTGCGCTCGCCGTTCATGCTGGTCGTGCATCCGTCGCTGCCGGCACGCAACGTCAAGGAGCTGATCGCGCTCGCGCGCAGGAGCCCGGGGCAGCTGCCATACGCCTCGGCGGGAGCGGGCAGCCTGAACCACCTCGCCGGCGAGATGCTGCGCACTTCGGCGAAGATCGACCTGGTGCACGTACCCTACAAGGGTGGCGGCCCGGCGGTGATCGATCTGGTCGGCGGTCACGTCGGCATCCTGTTCAGCAACATCGTCGCGGTGGCGCCGCACGTGAAGAGCGGCCGGCTGCGCGCGCTGGCGGTGACCACTGCGGTGCGCACGCCGCTGCTGCCTGATCTGCCGACGATGGCCGAGTCGGGCGTACCCGGCTTCGATGCCGAATCGTGGACGGGCGTGCTCGGCCCGGCGAGCCTGCCCCGTCCGATCGTCGAGCGCATCAGTCGCGATGCCGATCGCGTGCTGCGAACGCAGGAGATCCGTGACGCGATGCAGGCGCAGGGCGCGGAGATCGCCGGCGGCAGTCCCGAGCAGTTTGCGGCGCGTATCGCCGCCGACATCGCGCGCTGGGCGAAGGTCGCGCGCGAGTCGGGCGCGAAAGCGGAGTAGACGGCGGCTGCGCCGCCCGACTGCCGCACGCGCCTGCGGCTGCGCGTGGCGAGCGGGGCGGATTGACCGCGCTGCCCGCGCCTCCCGCCGCAGCCGGTTCCGGCGGCGGCCACGACAGCCCGGGCGGCCTCTTGCGAGGGATGCGTTTCTTGCATAATGCGACCGCCCTCACTGCCGAGATCCTCGCCATGCCCGCGCTCTGTCTTCCTTCCGCTCCAGCCAGCCCGGCGCGCCCGCTGCGGCTGACGCTCGCGGGCGCGATAGCCGCCGCGGCCGTCCTGAGCGCGACCGGCGCCGCGTTCGCCGCCCAGCCGTTCCCGGTCAAGCCGGTCCGGTTCATCGTTCCGTTCGCCGCCGGCGGTGCCGCCGACGTGATGGCGCGGACGATGGGTGCGCACTTCAGTCAGGCGTGGGGCCAGCAGACGATCATCGACAACCGCACCGGCGCGGGCGGGCTGATCGCGGCCGAGATCGCCGCGCGTGCCGGCGCCGACGGCTACACGCTGATGCTGGCCGAGCCGGCGCTCGCCAGCCTGCCTTCGCTGTACGAGAAACTCTCGTTCGACGTGCTGCGCGACCTTGCACCGCTGGGCGGCATCGCCACTGCGCCCCAGGTGATCACCGTCAACCCGACCGTACCGGCGAAGACGGTGCAGGAGCTGATTGCCTTCGCACGCAGCAATCCGGGCAGGTTCAACTTCGGCTCTCCCGGCCGTGGCTCGACCGGCGACCTGAGCGGAGAGCTGTTCCGGCTGATGGGCAAGTTCGATTTCACTGTCGTGCCGTACAAGGGCGCGGTGCCGGCGCTGGCCGCTCTGGTCGGCGGCGAAGTGACGTTCTCCGCCTCGAGCATGCTGGCGGCCATGCCATTGGTGAAGGCGGGCAAGCTGCGTGCCATCGGCACGACCGGTCCGAAGCGCCACAGCCTCACGCCCGAGCTGCCGACGATGGCCGAGCAGGGCCTGCCCGGCTATTCGATCATGCAGTGGTGGGGTCTGGTCGCCCCGCGCGGCACTCCGCGCGACGTGGTGATGAAGATCAACGCCGAGATCGGCCGTGCGCTGGCGACCGCCGAGATGAAGGAGCGTCTGGCCACGCTGTACGCAGAGCCGTGGCCGAGCACGCCGGAGGAGTTCGGCACGTTCATCAGGAGCGAGATCGGCGCGCTGGGTCGGGTGATCAAGGCAGCCGGGATCAAGGCGGAGTAGCCTCCAGCCGGTCGAGCGCGCAGGCACCGGACGGCAGCCCACCCGATGCGCCGTCGGCCGCGCGCATCCGTCGCTCCGGGCGAGGGCGCTGGCCGCGGCGGATGCAGTGAGCGATCAGGGAGAACAGGCCATGAACGACGGTGAGGCACCGACACACGCAGTCCATGATCTGGGCGGTGACCCGGCCGGACCGATCGATCGCGCCGAGCACGCCCGCACGCTGTTCGACCAGCGCGTGGACGCCATGCTGCGCCTGCTCGCGCATCCGCAGCAGGGCTACTTCACCGTCGACGCGATGCGCCGGTCGATCGAGTCGCTGTCGCCGCAGGACTACCACGGCCTCGCCTACTACGAGCGCTGGCTGCGGGCGGTACGGCAACTGACGATCGAGCGCGGACTGGTCGATGTGAACGCGCTGCGCGAGCGCATCGCGCGGATCGAACGTGCGCGCGGCCTCGCCGGTCAGGTGAAATAGTGGCCAGCGCGATTCCGGCTGCGGCGGCAGCCACGCCTGCGGACGCTGCAGCAGTTGCCGTCGGTACGCCGGTACGCGTGCGCACCGCAAACCCGGCAACGCACTGCCGCACGCCGCACTACCTGCGCGGCAAGCGCGGCGTGGTCGTGCGCCACCTGGGCCGTTACGGCAATCCGGAGGAACTCGCCTATCACCGGGCGGGTACGCCCGCGCTGTCGCTGTACATGATCGAGTTCGATTCGGTCGAAGTGTGGGGCGAGCGCACTGCGGAGGCGCCCTACCGGATCACCGCCGACATCTTCGAACACTGGCTGGAGCCGGTCGACACGGGAGCGAGAGCGCGATGAGCGAACATCCTCACCCTCACGGTGGCGCTGACCACGCAGACCACCGGCACGGGCCGGGCGCCGACGACCACGACCACGATCACGACGAGAAGGGTGGACACCCGCACGCCGCGATCGACGACGACAGCGCATACCGGCCGGAATCGATCGTGCTGGAACAGGCGTTGCGTGAACTGCTGATCGAGCAGGGCGTGTTCAGCGCCGCCGACATCCAGCGGCAGATCGACCTGACCGAATCGCGTACCCCGGCGCTGGGCGCGCAGATCGTCGCCCGCGCGTGGCACGACGCGGCGTTTCGTGCGGCGCTGCTGCACGAGGCCAGGCCGGCGCTCGCCGCGGCGTTCGGCCTGGATCTGGCCAACACGCCGGAACTGACCGTGCTGGAGAACACGCCGCAGGTGCACCACGTCGTGTGCTGCACGCTGTGCTCGTGCTACCCGCGCAACATCCTGGGCATCCCGCCGGCCTGGTACAAGAGTCGCGAGTATCGCTCGCGCGTGGTGATCGAACCGCGTGCCGTGCTGCGCGAATTCGGCACCGAACTGCCGCCGGAGCGCGAGATCCGCGTCGTCGACTCCACCGCCGACATGCGCTACCTGGTCATCCCGCAGCGCCCGGCGGGCACCGATGACTGGGACGAGGCGCGGCTGGCGGGTCTGGTCACCCGCGACAGCATGATCGGTGTCGCGCAGGCGATCGCTCGCTCGGAGTGAGCGTCACAGCGCTGGCGCCGGCACCGACAGTGCACCTGCGGTCTTCAGCAGCGTGGCCCAGGTGCCGTCGTTGAGCGCGATGCCCTCGGCGAGCTGCCGTTTCTTCCGCCGGGCCTCGATCTCGCCGGGCACGAGCACTTCGTCGACGCCTTTCTGCTTCGGGCCCGCCTTGATCCACTCGAAGAACCCGGCGACATTGCCGGCGATCGAGTCGGCGTGGCCGAACGCGTCCGG
>CANGUQ010000096.1 GCA_947456915.1 Betaproteobacteria bacterium | reverse complement strand
CGGGCGCTGCGCGCGCGGCGGCACGCGACCATCGTGCAGAAGGCGTGCGGCGCGCCGGGCTGCAGCGGTCGCACGATGACACTCACCGTGCTCGGCACCAACGCCGCGTTCGAGCCCGAGCGCGTGTTCACCCGCCACGAAGCGGTCGAGCGCGTGGACGTGGAACTCGATAGGCTGGACGCGATCGTGCGCGAGGCCGGTCTCGACCGCATCGATTTCCTGTCGCCCGACGTGGAGGGCTACGAGACCGAGGTGCTGAAGGGCTTCGATCTCGCGCGCTGGCAGCCGCGGCTCGCGCTGTGCGAGGATCATGGGTTCGATCATGCGAAACGCCGCGCGCTCGCGCGCGCCGGTTACCGCCGGGTGCGCCGCACCGAGTACAACGACTGGTACGTGCCGCGTTCGGTGCCCTTCCCCCTGTCCCTGCGCGGGCGCTGGCAGTTCTTGCGCAAGGCAGGGATCGGGCTGCCGTTTCGCGTGGCCAGGCGCAGGCTGAAGGCGCTGTTCGGGCGCTGAGGCTGCGCCCCGCATTCGCCGGGCATTCTTCCGAGGAGCACAGATGCGCATCGTCGACATCCGTGAAACGGCCGTGGCGCTCAATTCGAGCCTGCGCAACGCCGTATTCGACTTCAGCGAGATGACCACCTCGGTGGTCGCGGTGATCACCGACGTGATCCGCGAGGGCAGGCCGGTCATCGGTTACGCGTTCAACTCCACCGGGCGCTACGCCTGCGGCGCGCAGATGCGCGCGCGCTTCATACCGCGCGTCCTGAAGGCGGCGCCGGATTCGCTGCTTGCCCCCGACGGGCGCAACCTCGATCCGGAACGGGTGCTCGGCTGCATGATGCAGCGCGAGAAGCCAGGAGGGCACACCGAGCGCTCGGTCGCCATCGGCACGATCGAGGTCGCGGTCTGGGATGCCGTGGCCAAGATCGAGGGCAAGCCGCTGTACCGCGTGCTCGCCGATCGTTACAACGGAGGAGTCGCGCCCGAACGCATCGCCTGCTACGTCGGCGGTGGCTGGTACGAACCGGGCAAGGGCATCCCCGAACTGCTCGACGAGATCCGAGCGAAGTTCGACGAAGGCTACGACGTGATGAAGATCAAGGTCGGCGGCGCAACGCTCGACGAGGACGTCAGGCGGGTCGAGGCTGCGCTCGACTTCGTCGGCGACAGCGGGCGCCTCGCGGTCGACGCCAATGCCGGTTTCGACCGCGCCCGCGCGCTCGCCTACGCGCAGGCGTTCGGTCGGTACCGGCTGAAGTGGTTCGAGGAGCCCACCGATCCGCTCGACTACGCGCTGCTGGCGGAGTTCTCGGACCGTTACGGCGCGCCGATCGGCACCGGCGAGAACCTGTTCTCGACACAGGACGTGGTGAACCTGCTCCGCTTCGGCGGCCTGCAACCGGAACGCGACTTCATCCAGACCGACGTGCCGCAGAGCTACGGCATCGTGCAGTTCTCGCGCACGCTGGCAGCGATGCGGGCGCTGGGCTGGTCGCGGGAGCGGGTCTTCCCGCACGGCGGCAACCAGATGACGCTGCACATCGTGGCGGGATTCGGGCTGGGCGGCTGCGAGGCCTACCCGGG
This sequence comes from Betaproteobacteria bacterium, assembly GCA_947456915.1. GTDB lineage: Bacteria > Pseudomonadota > Gammaproteobacteria > Burkholderiales > CAIKXV01 > CAIKXV01. The sequence continues at coordinate 9,161 of CANGUQ010000096.1, read as the reverse complement.
CGTGTTCGGGGCGTTCGCCGGGTTTGCCGATGACGCGCGCGTTGCCGACGGCTGGCTCGCGCTGCCGCAGCGGCCAGGCATCGGTTTCGAGGGGCAGAACGCGCTGTACGCGCTGATGAAGCAGATGACCTGAACCGGCACTGCCGAGGCGGCGCGCGTCGCCGCGGCGCGAGGTCCGCGACCGGCGAGGCAGCGCCGGACGCCCGCGGGCGCGGTGGTCAGAGAAAACGCTCGACGATGTCGGTCGACGAACTGTGGCCGATCGTCGCGTAGTGGTCGTCGAGGAATGCCTGGGCGCGCGCGCGGCCCAGATCGCGCAGCCAGATCAGGAATTCCCAGCTCGCATTGAGCTTCGAGGAGGTGGACAGCCGGCGCATCTGGTCCTCGGCATCCACGGTGTGGATCAGCATGCGCCTGAGCCGCCCGCCGTCGGTGAAGCCGCCGTCGATCAGATCGGAGACGAACTTGATCGCGCGCATCTCGCGCATCAGATTGGAGTTGAAAGACAGCTCGTTGATGCGGTCGAAGATCTCGGTCGAGGTCTGCGGCACGTCGGAGAGCTGGATCGGGTTGATCATCACCAGCAGGATGTCCCGGCTCTCGCACTCGTAGAACAGCGGAAACAGCGGCGGGTTGCCCATGTAGCCCCCGTCCCAGAAGTACTCGCCTTCGATTTCGACCGACTGGTACAGGAACGGCAGGCAGGCCGAGGCGAGGACGGTTTCGCAGCTCATGCTGGCGGTGTCGAACACCTTGATGCGACCGGTCATCACGTTCGTCGCGCACACGAACAGCTTGTGGTGGCGATTCCTGCGGATGCGCTCGAAGTCGATCTGCTCGCGCAGGATCTCGCGCAGCGGATTGAAGTTCGCCGGATTCATCTGGTAGGGCGAGAGCATCCGGGTCATCGCGTCGAACCACTGGAACATCGGCGAGAAATCGAGGTTGCCGATCGACATCCAGCTGTCCAGTGCGAAGGGCTTCATCGGCGAGAACAGTGCGGCGCGCGACACCGCGCGCCAGAAGCGTTCGAGCGCCTCGCGGGCGCCGTCATGCCCGCCGGCGAGCAGCCCGTGCACGGTCACCGCTGCATTCATGGCACCGGCGCTCGTGCCCACGAGCGCCTCGACCTGCAGCCGCCCGTCCTCGAGCAGGCGGTCGATCACGCCCCAGGTGAAGGCGCCGTGCGCGCCGCCACCCTGCAGGGCGAGATTGATCGGTTTGCCTTCGCTGGTCATGGATGTCCGGCGACGTGGTCGGCGCGGCGTCAGCCCGCTCCCGCGGCGATCACCGGGTGTCGAGCATGCCGAGGTAGCGGTCGATCGCAGTGTGGTTGATGCCCGGATCGTCGCGCGCGCCGAGACTGCGCTCGGCCTCCTCCCAGATGCGTACCAGGGTCGGCGCGAGAGCGGTCGGCGTGCCCGAGGCTTCGGCCACCTCCAGTGCCGTGCGCAGATCCTTCGCCATCAGCGCGAGCCCGAAACCGTCGGCGTAGGTGCCGGAGATGACGAACGGCTTCATCTTGTTCTGCGTACTGTTGTTCACGCCGGTCGAGGCATTGATGATGTCGACGATCGTGTCCGGATCGAGTCCGAAGCGCGCGCCTGCCCGCACCGCCTCGCATGCGGCGAGCAGGCCGGCGGCGGACACGTAGTTGTTGAGCGCCTTGATCGCGTGGCCCGCACCCAGCCCTCCGGCGAGCATCGTCTTGCCCATCGGCGCCAGTACCTGTTCGATGCACTCGAATATCCCGGGATCGCCGCCGAGCATGATCGCGAGCGTGCCATCGCGCGCACGGCGCACGCCGCCCGAGACCGGAGCGTCGACCAGCCGGATACGCCGCGCGGCGAGTTCCTTGCCCAGCGCGCGGGTACCCACCGGCGAGGACGAACTCATGTCGATCACGATCGCGTCCGCCGGCAGCGAAGGCACGATCGCATCGGCCGCACCCTCGCCGCCGAGCAGCACCCGCCGCACCGTCTTCCCGTCGGGCAGCATCGTGATCACCACGTCGGTTGCCTTGCCCAGCGCCGCGAGTGAAGGAGCAGCGGTGGCCTGCACCTCGGCGGCGAGGGCTTCGGTACGCGCGTGGTCGATGTCGTAGAGGTGCAGCCGGTGGCCGGCTGCGGCGAGACGCCGCACCATCGGCTGTCCCATGTTGCCAAGGCCGACGAAGCCGACGGTGTAGCTGAACGTGCTCATGGCGATCTCCCGATTCGCTCTGTGGATGAGGCTGCCGTGGGGGGCGGTTGCGTACTTCAGCCGCCGATCGGCAGATCGATGCCGAGCCCGCGCGCGCTGGCCAGTTCCAGCACGCGCCGGCCGGTGTAGAGGTCCTGCAGGGCCATGCCGTGCGACTCGTACAGCGCGATCTGCTGCGCGCTGGTGCGCCCGGGGCGGCGTCCGACGATGATATCGCCCAGCGTCGGGATGTTCTCCCAGTAGACGAGGCCGGTCTCGACCGCCGCGAGCAGGTCGCCGCACTCGCCCATCGCCACTTCCACCGAGTCGACGGCGATGACATCGCAGCGGCGTACCGCAGTGAGGTCGATCTCGCGCCGATTGAGCGCGTTGGCGCCGGTCGCGGAGACGAACTGCCCGGACTCGAGCCACGCACCGTCGAACAACGGCTCGTCGGAGCGGGTCATGATCACGATGATGTCCGAGCCGCGCACCGCCTCTTCGCGCGACACCGCCGGACGCACCAGCGTGTCGAGCTTCTTCGACATCTCGTCGCAGAACCGCTGCCGGCGCTCGACATTGCGGCCGAACACTTTCACTTCGCGGATCGCGCGCACTGCGCACACGGCCTCGAGCTGCGTGACGGCATGCCGGCCCGTGCCGAACAGTCCGACCACCGCGGCATCCTCGCGCGCGAGGTACTTCGCGGCCACGCCGGTGGCCGCGCCGGTGCGCATCTGCCCCATCCAGTCGCCTTCCAGCATCGCTTCGAGGTTGCCCTGGGCGTGGTTGATCAGGTGCACGAGGAAGGTGCGCGAGCGGTCCGGGCGCAGGTAGTAGGCCTTGAAGCCGATGGTGTTGATCTGCGGTGCGGCCCCCTGCAGGATGTGCAGGTGACCGCCGGGCTGCCGCGTGCGTCGCCGCGGTATGTCGAAGGCCTTGCCTTCGGCGCGATCGATGAACGCGCGTTCGACGCAGTCGATCGCGATCGGCATCGTCAGCACGGCGCGGATGTCGGCTTCACTCAGGTAGCGGACCATGGCAGGCAGGGCTCGGTTCGGGGCGTTGCGGAATCGCTCGTGGCCCGAGTCTAAGCCACCGCCGCAGTGCGCGCGGCGCGCAGCCGCGCCCGGCGGCGACGGCCGGTGCGGTGCTCCCGTCGTGGCCTTCGTCGCAGCGCTGCGGTCGCGCCTTCCGGGCCACGCCTGCGCTGCGGGCGACCGCGCTACACTTGTGTCCCATGAGCGAACATGACAGCGTCCTCGGCGGGCGCACCGGGGTCGGGCCGCTGGCCGGCATTCGCGTGCTCGAGTTCGGACAGATCGCTGCCGGGCCGTTCTGCGCGATGCTGCTCGCCGATCTGGGCGCCGATGTGGTGAAGGTCGAAAAACCGGAAGGCGGCGACGACATGCGCCGCTGGCCGCCGCTGGTCGACGGGCCTGATGCGGCAGCGGGCCGCTACTCGGAGAACTTCGCCTCGGTCAACCGCAACAAGCGCAGCATCACCGCGGACCTGAAGGATGCGCAGGCAGTGGCCCGGCTGAAGGCACTCGCCGCCGCCGCCGACGTCGTGGTCGAGAACTTCCGTCCCGGCGTGCTCGATCGGCTCGGGCTCGGCGCTTCGGCGCTGCGCTCGGTCAATCCGCGGCTCGTGTTCACCTCGGTCACCGGCTACGGACAGACCGGCCCCTACGCCACGCGCGGCGCGTTCGACGTGACCGTGCAGGCGGTCAGCGGGCTGATGAGCGTCACCGGCGAGCCCGGGCGCGAGGCGGTGAAGGCCGGGGTGCCGGTCGGCGATTTCGTCGCCGGCCTGTACGCGGCGTTCGCCACGCTCGCTGCGGTGATGACCGCGCGCGCCACCGGGCAGGGGGCGCAGGTCGACTGCTCGATGGTCGGGGCTCTGCTGGGCATCGCTCAGCTGCAGACGAGCGAGTACTTCGGCACTGGCCGCATTCCCTCGGCGCTGGGCTCGGCGCATCCGCGCAACGCGCCGTATCGCGGATTTCGCGCGGCCGATGCACCGTTCGTCATCGCAGCGGGCAACGACAAGCTGTGGCACTCGGTGTGCGATGCGGTCGACGAGCCCGGACTGAAGACCGATGCGCGATTTCTCACCCAGGAGCTGCGCGCGCGCAACCAGGGGGAGCTGTTCGACCTGCTGCAGCCAGTATTCGCCACCCGGCCGCTCGCCCACTGGCTCGCCGAGTTCGATCGTCGCGGTGTGCCGTATGCGCCGATCAACGACTACGAGCAGATCCTGCACGATCCGCAGGTGGCGCATCTCGGACTGGTGCACGCGATGATGCTGCCCAATGGCCGAGCGACGCACACCGTCGGTTTCCCGGTGCGCATCTCGGGTTTCGATTTCCGCCTGTACCGGCGCCCGCCCGCGCTGGGGGAACACGACGGCGAGGTCGATCGGGAGTGGCTCGCGAGGGAGGCGCGGTGAGCGCGCGCGTGATGCTCGAGCCGGTCGCCGATACCGGCGTACAGCGGCTGTGGCTAGATCGCGCGGACAAGGCCAACGCACTCGACGCGCAGATGGTCGAGGCGCTGGCCGACGCGTTCGCGCAGGTGGCCGCGCAGCCGCCGCGGGTACTCGTGATCGAGGGGCGCGGGCGCAACTTCTGCGCCGGGTTCGACTTCACCGGCTTCGAGTCCCTTGCCGAGGGCGAACTGCTGCTGCGCTTCGTGCTGATCGAGCAGATGCTCGCTGCGCTGCGCGAGCTGCCCTGCGTCACGGTGGCCTGCGTGCGCGGCGGGGCGTTCGGCGCCGGCGCCGATCTGGCGGCAGCGTGCACGTTCCGCCTCGGGCTGGCCGATGCAAGGTTCCGGTTCCCGGGATTGCGCTTCGGGCTCGCGCTCGGCACGCGTTCGCTCACCGCGCTGATCGGCCAGCAGGCCGCGCGCGAGATCCTGCTCTCCGGCGCCGTGGTCGACGCCGAACGGGCGCTGGCTGTCGGTCTGCTCAGCGAGCGGCTGCCGGGAGAGGACTTCGCCGCGGCAATCGAGTCGATCAGCGGTCGATTTGGCCGGCTGGACGCATCCTCGGTCGGCCTCGCCTTGCGCAACACTTCGCCGCGCAGCGCCGATGCCGATCTCGCGGATCTGGTGCGCTCGGTGATCCGTCCCGGGATCAAGGCGCGGATTGCCGCGTACCGCGCCGGCGGCTGAGGGTTGCGGGGCGCGGCTGGCCGGGCGTGCTCAAGGTCGCGGCCACACGCGCCGATAATCAACGATCCCCCGACACCGCTGCCCGGAAAGGCTCGCCGTGAATTCCGATTCAGTCTCGCCCCGCTCCCCGATCGATGCCGGCCGCGTGCGCGCGAGCTCAGGCGCACTCGCTCCGGCATCCGGGCGCTGCCGGAACTCGCGCGCCACCATCACGGCCGCTGCGGATGCGCTGCGGCGGCACGCGCGCGCGCTGCCGCTGATCGCGGCGTTCGCGGTGGCCGCTACCGGCACGGCGCAGGCCCAGTTCCAGTCCCAGCTGCAGTCTCTGCCCCAGTCCGCGGGCCAGTCCGCCGCCCAGTCCCAGACGCCCGAGGACAATCTGCGCAAGGCGATCGAAGCGAAGATGCCGGGCGAGAAGATCCGCGAGATCCGCAGGACGCCTCTGCCGGGCATCTACGAGGTGAGCTTCGGCAATCGGCTGTTCTACACCGACGAGACGCTGAGTCACCTGCTCGTGGGCAGCATCATCGAAGCCGCGACCAATCGCAATCTCACCGACCTGCGGCTGCGGCAGTTGAACTCCATCGACGTGAAGAAGTTGCCGCTCGACATGGCGATCAAGGCGGTCAAGGGCGACGGCAAGCGCACGCTGTACGTGTTCTCCGATCCGCTGTGCCCGTTCTGCAGCCAGCTCGAGCAGGAACTGCAGAAGGTGACCAACGTCACCATCTACACCTTTCTCACCCCGGTCGAGCAGATGCGCCCTGGCTCACGCACGCGCGCGCTCGAGATCTGGTGTTCCAGCGATCCCCGGCGTGCGTGGGAGGAGTGGATGCTCAAGCAGGTGCAGCCGCGCTCCAAGCCCTCGTGCCGCAATCCGATCGATCAGGTGATCAAGCTCTCCGACAAGCTGGGCTTTCAATCCACGCCAACGCTGGTGTTCGCCGACGGCGCCGTACTGTCCGGAATGGTGCCGGCCGCCCAGATCGACAAGTTCATGAACGCGGTGATCCCCGCAGCCGAACCGGCGCGCAAGAAGTAGGCTTCGGGCGAGACGCGCCTGCTTCGAGCCAGGGCTGGATCGTGGCCCATCGCGGGCCGGCGCCCGCCTTGAACCAGGGGCCATGACGAAGTTTCGACATGGGGCCTGGCCCCTTTTCGAGGTTTCGGCGCGACGTGGGGCATCACCCCGCGTCGAGGGTTCGTCATGGCGCGTGACGCCTCCTGCGTGCTGCCCGTTCACGGGCGTGATCGACCACTCGATCGCGCCGTGCCGTGTGTCGCCGATGGCCAGCGGGGCCGATCGGTTACACTCGACGCGGAAGACCGTGCGGCGTCGCTGTGCATGCGGGCGTCGAGCCGACAAGCGCTGTACGCGATGCCAGGGAGGCATCGGCCCGGATGGTGTTGTACATGACGATCGGCCTGCCTGTGCTGTGCATCACGGCGATCAAGGGCAGCTCCGTGGTGGTTACCCTGTACGCGCTGGAACTGGGCGCGGGTTCGGCGACGATCGGCGTCCTCGTCGGCCTCTACGCGCTGTTTCCGACCCTGCTGTCGGTGGCCGCCGGGCGCGTGCTCGATCGCCGCGGCTATCTGCCCTCGCTCGTGTGGGGCGCAGTCGGCATGATCGTCGGGCTGGTGATTCCGCTGCTGCTGCCGACCCTTCCCGGCCTGCTCGTGTCGGCTGCGGTGATGGGACTGTCCAACGTCTACTTCATCGTGGCGATGCAGAGCATCACCAACCGTCTCGGTGATGGACCGGCTCGTGCGCGCAATGTCGCCAACTTCAGCCTCGCGGTGTCCATCGGACAACTCGTCGGTCCGGTGGCGGCCGGACTCCTGATCGACGGGGTCGGTCACCGCTGGTCGTATCTTGCGCTCGCGGTGCTGCCGCTCGGGACGCTCGCGATGCTGGCTTGGCTGCGCTCGCATCTGCCGACGCCGCCGCGCGGCGACGGTAGCGCGGTCAGGGCCGACGTGCTGGAGATGCTGCGCCGGCGTGAACTGCGGCCGGTATTCGTGATGAGCGCGGTGGCAGTGGCTGCGGTCGATCTGTACTCGTTCTTTCTGCCCATCTATGCGCACTCGATCGGGCTGTCGGCGTCGATGATCGGCATCGTGCTCGGCACCTTCGCTGCGGCTGCGTTCGTGATCCGTGCGCTGATGCCCTCGCTGATCGAGCGGCTGGGCGAGCGCCGGCTGCTCGTCTGGTCGCTGCTGCTGGCCGGTGCGGCGTATCTGGTGTTTCCGTTCACCGGCGCGTGGTGGCTGCTCGCGCTGCTGTCGTTCGTGCTCGGCCTGGGGGTGGGTTGCGGCCAGCCGATGACGATGATGATGTGCTACAACCGCGCGCCGGCCGGCCGCTCCGGCGAGGCGCTGGGCGTGCGCTTCACGATCGTCAACATGACCCATCTGGGAATTCCGGTGCTGTTCGGCACCCTGGGTTCCGCTCTGGGGGTGCTCGCCGTGTTCTGGGCCAACGGTGCGCTGCTGATCGCGAGCGCCGCCATCGGATCGCTGCTGGAGCGGCGGCGGTGAGCATCTACCACGTGGTGGCGATCGTGCTGCTCACCCATCTCGGGGTGATCGGCGCCAAGCTGCTGATCGCGCTCTATGCGATCGACCTGGGCGCGACGCCGCTGCAGGTGGGGCTCACGTTCGCGCTGTTCTCGATCCTGCCAGCCCTGTTCGCGCTCACCGCCGGGCGCTGGATCGATCGCACCGGTGTGCGTCTGCCGCTCGCCCTGGGCTGCGGCGGGGTGGGCGGAGCGATCGCGCTGATCTGGGCTGCCCCCGGGCTGTGGGCGCTGTATCCGATGGCGGCGCTGATCGGCGTGTCGTTCATGATCTACGCGGTTGCGGGGCAGAGCCTGGTCGGCGGGCTGGGGGCGCCGCAGGAGCGCACCCGCAACTTCAGCTACTACTCGCTCGGCGTTGCGCTGGCCGGCGTGATCGGGCGCGCGAGCACCGGCGTGGCGATCGACCTGATCGGGCATCGCGGTGCCGCGCTGTGCCTGGCGATCGCTCCGCTGTTCGCGTTCCTGATGGTGATCGTGCTGCGCGCTCGGATGCCGGCGGCGCCACGCGAGGACGCGTCGCGCCCGGCGCGTGCCTCGGCGCGCGATCTGTGGGCACGTCCGGCGCTGCGTCGTGCGCTGATCGCCGCAGCCATCATCGAATCCGGCAACGAGCTGTTCGCGCTGTTCGTGCCGCTGTACGGCTCCTCGCTCGGCCTGTCGGCAACGTTCATCGGCCTGCTGCTCGCCACCTACGCCGGCGCGTCATTCGTCGTGCGCATGGTGCTGCCGCAACTCGTGCGGCGCTTCGGCGAGGAGGGCGTTCTGTGCGGGGCGCTGGCCGGCGCTGCGGTAGTGGGGATCCTGATGATCTCGACATCGGTGCCCGCGCTGCTGCTCGCGCTGGCCGCGGTGTTCGGGCTCACGCTGGGCTGCGGCATGCCCCTGTCGATGGCGCTCACCTATGCGCGTGCCCCCGAGGGCCGCGCAGCCGAGGCGATCGGCCTGCGCCAGACGGTCAACAAGTCGATCGAGGTGACCGTCCCGGTGGGCTTCGGCGCTCTGGCCGGCGTGGCCGGGCTGGTGCCGCTGGCCATCGCGCTGTCGCTGGTGCTCGCCGCTGGCGCGGGGGTGATCGCGCGCGATGCGCGGCGTCGCCGTACCCCCGGGGGTGGCCGATGAGCCCGCCGGAGCGCCGGCCGCAGCGCGGACTCGCTGCGCTGCTGCAGCCTCACGTGCGTCCGCGCGAAGCGGTGTCGTGGGCGATGTACGACTTCGCCAACT
>CANGUQ010000095.1 GCA_947456915.1 Betaproteobacteria bacterium | reverse complement strand
GCGAACTCGTGTTCGAGGACTGCCGTGTGCCCGCCGACCACCTGCTGGTGAAGGACGAGTCGCTCGCCCGGGCGGGCATCTACTTCCGGCCGGGCAAGATCATCCAGGCGTCCAAGAACCTCGGCGTGGGCGTGGCTGCGTTCGAGCGCACCGCCGACTACGTGCAGAACTACGTGCAGGGCGGGCGCATCCTGATCAAGCACCAGGCCGTCGCGGTGCGCCTCGCCGACATGGCCACGAAGATCGCCGCGGTGCGTGCGCTGCTGCGCGAGGCCTCGGCCGCAGTGGATGCGGGCGCGGCCGACGCCGACGCGCTGTGCAACATGGTGAAGGTGTTCGCCTCGGAAGAGATCTTCAAGGTCACCCAGCACGCGGTCGAACTGCACGGTGGCAATGGAATGATGCTCGACTTCGGCATCGAGAAGCTGTTCCGCGATGCCGCCATTTTCCTGCACATGGACGCGACGGTAGACATCTCGCGCTTCAAGATCATCAAGTCGCTGTTTCCCCGGACTGCAGGCAAGTACGCCGGGCCGGAGAACTGATCGAAGCCATCGAGAAAAAAGGGGCCAGGCCCCTTTTTGCTCTTGCGAGAAAAAGGAGAGCAAGGGGCCAGGCCCCTTTTCAGAAGAACAAAAGGGGCCTGGCCCCTTTTCCGAGTTTCCGCTCTTCAGAAAAAGGGGCCAGGCCCCTTTTCGCTTTTCGGTCGTCTCTGCCGGCTGCGTGGAAAGTATCTCGCTCAGCCCGCCGTCGCTGCGACGCGGTTCGCCGACACGTACACCTGCCCGTCGAAGAGCCGGCGCTGGGTGCGGTAGAACGCGCCCTGTTCCGCGTACCACTCGCCCTCGCGGCGGGTCACGCTGGCCCCCACGGTCAGCACGCCCGAGGGCATGGCGAGCCGCAGCGGTGCGTCTGCCGCGCCCGGCCGGGCGATGGCGTGCACCACGCTGCCTTCGATGCGCGCGGCCACTGCGAGGCACAGCGAGCAGGTGAGCGGCAGCGCGCGGTGCGGCTGGCCGTTCGAGATCATGCGCGCGGTGAAGTCCACGTCGGCCGCTGCCACGTCTTCGCCGGCGAGCGTCTTCGCGTCCTGCGGCGGGGAGACGAAGCCGACGAACGGGATCGCCGACTTGCGCCGGGCCGCCTCGGCGTCGGGCGCGATGCCCATGGCGACCGATGCCGCGATGCGGATCGCGGCGAGCCGATCCATCGCCGCGCGGTCGCGCTCGAGCGCGTCGGGCAACTCGGTGCCGACGAGACCCACGTCGGCCGCATTCACGAACACGCAGGCGTTGGCCGCGTCCACCATGGACACGCGCACGGGCCCAACGCCCGGTACGTCGAGCAGTTCCGCTGGCTTGCCGGTCGGCAGCAGCTTGCCGGTGGCAGCGCCGCCGGGTTCACGGAACTCGAGCCGCACTGGCGCGCCAGTGCCCGACACGCCCGGGATCGCGAGTTCGCCGTCGACTGCAGCGCGACCCTCGTCTAGCGCGAAGCGCGACCAGATGATCTTGCGGGTGTTCGTGTTGTGTATGCGCACGCGTGCTTCGGTTCCCTGCGCCGGCACCAGCCCCTCGTCGACGGCGAACGGGCCCATCGCCGAGGACATGTTGCCGCAGTTCGCGCTGTAGTCGACGCGCGCCTCGCCGACCAGCACCTGCGCGAAGGTGTAGTCGATGTCCGCATCGGGTCGCGATGGCGGGCCGACCACGCACACCTTGGACAGCGAGGACACTCCGCCGCCCATGCCGTCGAGCTGGCGGCCGTGCGGGTCGGGGCTGCCGATGGCAGCGAGGAAGATCGCATCCCATTCGCGGCGGTCCGCCGGCAGGTCGCGCGCGTGGAACACGATCGCCTTGCTCGTGCCACCGCGCATGAACGCGGCCGCAATGGTTCTCTGCTTCATCGAGTCTCCTCTGCCCGTGCACGCGGAATGAAGTGCAACGATAGCTGTTCCGCGGCAGCGGTGCCAACGCCGCGTGCGATCGGCCTGCCGCCGCACCGGGTACCCGGACCGCGCAGGCGCGCAGCGGCGTGCACCCTTGTGCAGACCGACGACGCTGTTGCGTGCCGCGAGCGAGCGGCGCGCCGATCGCGCGCAAGTTCGAGGACAATACCGAACGCGCTGCCGCGGTGCAGGCGATCGATGCCGAGCCGGCAGTCGACACGCGGCCTTCGGCAGGCGCCCGGGCCGCGCCGCCGGCCGGCTGATGGGAGGACTGTGATGATCCGGTCGAGTTGCGTGTTCGCGCTGGCGCTCTGCGCCACGGTCCCCTGTCAGGCGCAGAAGCCGCCACCTGGCTATCCCGAGAAGCCGTTGCGCTTCGTGATCCCGTATCCGCCTTCGGGTGGAGCCGACGTGATCGCGCGTGCCGTTGCGCCGGGTCTGTCCACCGTGCTCGGGCGCGCCGTTGCCGTCGACAACCGGCCGGGCGCGGGGGGTATGATCGGCACGGAGATCGTCGCGCGCGCGCCCGCCGACGGCTACACCTTCCTGCTGACGACGCCCGGACCGCTGACGATCAACGCCAGCCTGTACTCGAAGATGCCGTACGATCCGCTGCGCGATTTCGTGCCGGTCTCGATGCTCGCGTCCTATTCGACGGTGCTCACCGTGCACCCGTCGCTGCCGGTGCGCTCGGTGAAGGATCTGATCGCGCTCGCACGCGCGAAGCCCGGCCAGCTGCAGTACTCGTCCGGGGGCATCGGCACGACGCAGCACCTGTCGGGCGAACTGCTGAAGTACATGGCCGGAGTCGACCTCGTGCACGTGCCGTACAAGGGTGGCGGCCCCGCGTTCGCCGATCTCCTCGCCGGCCACGTGCCGCTCAGCTTCGCCACGCCGGGCCTGGCGATTCCGCAGGCCGCGAGCGGACGGCTGCGGCTGCTCGCGGTCAGCAGCCCGAGGCGTTCGCCGGCGCTGCCGGACGTGCCCGCGATGTCGGAGACGCTGCCCGGCTTCGATGCCGTTGCCTGGATCGGCTTCTTCGCTCCGGCAGGCACCTCGCCCGAGATCACCCACTTCCTCCAGCGCGAGATGGTCCGCATCCTGCAGACGGCGGCAGTGCGGGAGTCGCTCGCCAGGAACAGCTTCGAGGTCGAAGCGATGGGGCCGGAGGACTTCGCCCAGTACTACCGCCGCGATTTCGAGAAGTGGGCGAAGGTGATCGCGAAGGCGGGCATCAAGGCGGACTGATATCGTGCGCTGGATACTTTCGTCCCGGCCTGCAGGCGGCGCGATCCGCCCCATGGTGCGCGCCGCCTGAACGCAGTTCGACATGCAGCCGCGCGACGGGTTGCAGTCCGGGTTGCCGGCGACCACGCTGCCGATATCCCCGGCGTGGCGGTGTGCGGCAGACATGGCCGCATGGGCTGCGTATCCGAACCGCGGGGGCAGGACAGGCACGCGCCGGGAATCGGCAGCCGGGCCGTGCGGCGACGCGCGCTGCAGCACCATGCCGGTGCTTGCTTCCGCGAAAAAGGGGCCCGAAAAAGGGGCCTGGCCCCTTTTTCGAGTTCAGTCCACGCGTGCGCCGGCCGCCTTGACGACCTTTGCCCACTTCGCCAGTTCGGAGCGGAAGAACTGGGCGAACGCTTCCGGCGTGGAGCCGACCGGGTCGGCGCCCAGCGCCAGCATGCGTTCTCGCACGCCCGGATCCTGCAGCGCCTTCACCGTTGCCGCATGCATCGCGCGGACGATCTCGGCCGGGGTGCCGGCCGTGGCGAACAGGCCGAACCACGCATTGGCGTCGTAACCCGGCAGGCCCGACTCCGCGATCGTCGGCACCTCGGGCGCGACCGGTGACCGACGTGCCGTGGTGACGGCGAGCGCGCGCAGCTTGCCTGCCTTCACCATCGGCAGCAGCGACAGGATGTTGTCGAACTGCATCGGCACCTGTCCTGCGACCACGTCCTGGATCGCCGGCGCCGCGCCCTTGTACGGCACGTGCACGATGTCGATGCCGGCCATGCTGCGGAACATCTCGCTGAACAGGTGCGCGCCCGAGCCGCTGCCGGCCGATGCGTAGTTGAGCTCGCCAGGCCTGGACTTCGCCAGGGCGATCAGTTCCATGACCGTGGTTGCGCGCACGGAGGGATTGACCACCAGCAGGAACGGGGTGCTTGCCACCTGCGACACCGGCAGCAGATCCTTCTGCGGATCGTAGGCGAGCTTCGCGTACAGCGACGGGTTGATCGCCAGCGATATGCTGCCCATCAGGACCGTGTAGCCATCGGGTACGGCGCGCGCCACCGCCTCGGCGCCGATGTTGCTGGCTGCGCCCGGCCGGTTGTCGATCAGGAACGACTGCCCGGTGAGTTCCGCCAGCCGCGTTCCGAGCACCCGCGCGGCAACATCGGTCGCGCCAGCCGGCGGAAAGCCGACGACGATGCGGACCGGCTTCGTCGGCCATGACGAGGCCGGCGACTGGGCAAGCGCCGGCGGGCAGGCGGCCGCCGAGGCGGCCACGCACGTGGCGATGCAGGCGAGGGTGCGCACCGGCGTCGCCGGGCATGCATCGGCCCTGGTGGCGGAGTGCGGGTGCATCGGGTTCGAGCGCATGGATATCCTCTCGTTCATCGTTGTGTGCGCAGGCCCCGCACGAACGTGTCGAATGCCTCGACACAGCGCTGCGGCGCCAGCAGGTTCACGCCATGACCGTGGCCTTCGAGCGCGACCCGCTGCGCGGCGGGCATCCGCGACTGCATCTCGCGCATCATCTGCGGTCTGGAGATCGTGCTGTTCGCCCCGCCAAGGATGAGGGTCGGCGTGGCGATCTTCGACAGATGCGGCAGGAGGTCGCCCTCGCCGATGATCCGTTCCATCGCCACGGCGACGTGCACCGGTGTGCGATCCATCTCGGCGATGTACCACTCGCACAGCTCGGGCGAGGCACGCGTGGTGTCGAGGCGATGCGACAGTGTCTGGCGGCACCAGCCGCCGACGCCGAACTTCGCGAACGCCTCGGCACGGCCGGTCTGGCCGAGCGAATAGGTCGCGGCGATATCCGACGGACGCTTGAACGGCGTGTCGCACAAGGTCAGCGACAGCAGCCGTTGCGGGTGAACGAGTGCAGCGTTCATGCCGACGATGCCTCCGGACGATTCGCCCACCCAATGGAAGCGCTCGATGCCCAGGTGGTCCATGAGTCCGAGCGCATCGGCCACCAGCTGGTCGAACGACCATGCGCTGCCCGGCGGCGGCACGCTGGTCTCGCCGCAGCCGCGCGCATCCAGGCGCACGACCCGGTAGTCGCCGGCCAGCAGCGGCATCCACTGGCGCCAGAACTCCATGTTGCGCGAGTAGCCGTGGTAGAGCAGCACGGCTTCGGCAGGCGTGCTGCGCCACGGTGCGGTGTAGTCGGCCAGCTCGTAATGGATGTCGATGTCACCGACACGCGCCTTGCGGTGGATCTGTCTCACGCGGTCTCCTGTGTACGGTACGGCGCGGGTGAGGCGCTCACTCCTGATCGAGCCTGAGGTTGCGGATCACCTTCTCGTAGACGGCGATCTCCGCGCGCACGAAGCGGCCGAACTCCTCCGGCGTGCTCGGCACCAGTTCCAGGCCCTGCTGCGCGTAGTTCTTCTTCACCTCGGTCGAGCGCAGGAAGGTGCCCAGCTCTTCGTTCAGTTTCGCGATGATCTCGGCGGCGGTGCCTCCCGGCGCGAACGCGCCATGCCACGCGCCGACACTGAAACCGGGAAAGCCGGATTCGGCGACCGTCGGCACATCGGGCAGGATCGGTATCCGGGCGGCCGTGGTGACCGCGAGCGCCTTCAGCCTTTTCGAAGCGAGAAACGGCGCTGCGACCGGGGCAGAGGCAAAGAATACCGACACCTGGCCACCGATCAGGTCGGTCAGTGCGGGGGTCTGCCCCTTGTACGGCACGTGCGTCATCCGTATGCCTACCGCGGCCTGCAGCCGCTCTCCGGCGAGGTGCCCCGGACTGCCGGTCCCCGACGAGGCCATCGTGAGCTGGTCGGGGCGCGCCCTGGCCAGCGCGACCAGTTCCCTGAGGGTACGCACCGGCAGTGCGTTCGGCACGACGATCAGGTAGGGGCCGGTCGCCAGCATCGACACCGGCGCCAGATCGCGGGTCGCGTCGTAGCCGAGCTTGCGAAACAGGGTCGCGCTGATCGCGATGTTGGCCGGCGCGACCAGCAGGGTGTGCCCGTCGGGCTTCGAACGTGCGACCTGCTCGGCGCCGATGTTGCCGTTGGCGCCGGGCCGGTTGTCGACCACGGTCGGCTGTCCCCACTTCGTGGCGAAGCGCTGGGCGATATCGCGCGCGAGAATGTCGGTGGCGCCTCCGGGCGGAAACCCGACGATGATGCGTATCGGCTTGTCCGGAAAGCTCGTCTGCGACCAGCCGGCAGCCGGCCACGCGAGCAGCGTGCAGGCTGCAGCGCAGGCCGCCGCGCGCGATGTGGTCGGGTACTCGGGCACGCTTGCTCCTCTCGTCACGCCATCGGCGGCCCACGCGCGGGGCGCTCGGCGACGACGCGCGCAGTATCTTCGCGCGCACCCGCGGGGTCAATCGCACGGGCGACCGAGGCCGTTCATCGAGCGCTGCATCGGACTGCGTACTCATCGCGTTGCCAGGCCCTGCCCTGTCGGGCGCTGAACCCGCGGAACCGGTCGGCAGTCCCGGGACGGCGCACGCCGTCCGGAGATGCCCCGGGCCGTGGTGCTGGCGCTGCAGTGATGCCGGCCCGGATCGACGATGCAGCCCTGCCGGCGCGAGTCGCTGTGGCCGCAAGCGTGCCATGCGCTCACTTCGGCGCGAGGTGCTCCTCGGTCGCAGCGTGTTCGACGCGCTCGTGCTCTTCGCCCGCGCGCTGGCACGTACAGCGCTGTTCGCGTGATTCGGCGCGGGGAGCTGGCTCGTTCGATGCGTTGACCCGCAACCCGCCGGCGGTGACGCGTCTGGTCACTGCGTCCGGCGCGCCGACCGCCACCTTCCGATCGGCACGAGGTGCTCGGCGTGCAACTGCGGCAGGCACACGATACCCCGGTCGTTCGCGGGCGTGATGCGCAGCCCGGTCACGCCGCTGGAGGACGACTTCAGCCCCGATGCGGACGCTTGCGAGCGGCCGCTCGCCGTTCACGTGCGCGCCGGTGCACCGGTGATCCCGTTGCCGTGCCACAAGGGCGTGTCGCACGACCGATCGCTCGACGAGCGCGGGCGTTTCGCCGAGGTCGCGGCGAAGGTCGTGGCGGGTCGCGTTCCGGTCTTCGTCCACGCGAGCGCGCCGGCGATCGAGGAGACCTTTGCGCTCGCCCGCGCCGTTGCTGTCGCACCTGCCGCGAGACGCGGGTGGCCGGCAGCCATGGGCGTTGCGTGCATCGCCAATCCTTTCGCGTCGGATCGTCCGCACCTGCGGGCGAGATCGTCTGCTGCAAGGCTGGCGCGCGCGGCGGGCCGGCAGCCGCAGGCTTGCGGAGCGGACGTCCGACGCCGGTGCGCGGTGGCGTGAGTGCCTGCCGGCCGACACGCGCCTGACCGAGTGCGTGAACGAGGTTCGGACCCGCGCGCCTGGCGCCCGGACCCGCCGCGTGTCGCTCCGGAAGGAACGACCTGCGGATCGCCGCGTATCGCACCCCCGCAGCCCTCGCAGGCGCGGGCGTTCGGCCGCCCCCACCGGCGCGCACCGGTTGGGGCGATAATCGTGCTCCGATGGCCATCGAAACCGATCGACTGATCAGCGCGGCTCCCGCCTCCACGCAGGAAGAGGTCGTCGAGCGCGCATTGCGTCCGAAGCTGCTCGACGAATACGTCGGGCAGGAGAAGATCCGCGGGCAGTTGTCGATCTTCATCGAGGCGGCGCGTTCGCGGCGCGAGGCGCTCGATCACACGCTGCTGTTCGGCCCGCCCGGGCTGGGCAAGACCACGCTCGCGCACATCATCGCTCGCGAGATGGGGGTGGGGCTGCGCCAGACGTCCGGGCCGGTGCTCGAGCGGCCCGGCGATCTCGCCGCGCTGCTGACCAATCTCGAGCCCAACGACGTGCTGTTCATCGACGAGATCCACCGGCTGTCACCGGTGGTCGAGGAGATCCTGTACCCCGCACTCGAGGACTATCAGATCGACATCATGATCGGCGAGGGTCCTGCCGCGCGCTCGGTCAAGCTGGAGCTGAAACCGTTCACGCTGGTCGGTGCGACCACGCGCGCCGGCATGCTGACCAACCCGCTGCGCGACCGCTTCGGCATCGTCGCGCGGCTGGAGTTCTACACCGCGGACGAGCTGCGGCGCATCGTCACCCGCTCGGCGCAACTGCTCGAGTGCACGATCGCCGACGACGGGGCCCTGGAGATCGCGCGGCGCGCGCGCGGCACACCGCGCATCGCCAACCGGCTGCTGCGCCGGGTCCGCGACTTCGCGCAGGTGCGCGCGGACGGCCACGTCACGCGCGAGGTGGCGGACGCCGGACTGTCGATGCTCGACGTGGATGCAGCCGGTCTCGACCTGATGGACCGCAGCCTGCTCTCGGCCGTGATCGAGAAGTTCGAAGGTGGTCCGGTCGGCGTGGACAATCTCGCAGCGGCGATCGGCGAGGAGCGCGACACGATCGAGGACGTGATCGAGCCGTACCTGATCCAGCAGGGCTACCTGAAGCGTTCGCCGCGCGGCCGCGTGGCGACGCTGCTCGCGTACCGTCACTTCGGACTGGCGCAGCCGAAACGGGTCGAGACGCTCGACCTCTGGGACAAGACGAAGTGAATCCCGTACGCGAGGCCGGTGCTGTGGCAGGCGGCGCGGCAGCCGCGGATCCGGGCGGCGCGCCGGTCCGGGCCGGTGCCGCCGACCGGTCGACGCAGGCGCTGCGCGCGTTCCGCCTGCCGGTGCGCGTCTACTATCAGGACACGGACGCCGGCGGCGTGGTGTTCCACGGCGCCTATCTGCACTTTCTGGAGCGCGCCCGCACCGAGTTCCTGCGTTCGCTCGGCTTCGACATCGGACGACTCGCCGCGGACGGCGTGCTGTTCGTGCTGCACCGGGTGGAGATGGAGTTCCTCAAGCCGGCGCTGCTCGACGAGGCGCTCACCGCCACGGCGGCGGTCGCACATCTCGGCCGCAGTTCGGCGCAGTTCGCGCAGACGGTGGAGCGCGCCGACGGGACGGTTGCGATGCGTGCGGCGCTCGCTCTGGTGTGCGTGTCCGCGCAGAAGTTCAAGCCGGTGTCCATCCCCGAGCGGCTGCGCACCGCGCTGCAGCCGTGGGTGGCCGCGCCGGACGTTACAGTAGCGGTCGCACCGCTCCCGGTGCAGCCCGACGCGGTTTCAGCCAGTGGAGTCCCGGCAAGCAGATGAACGTCACGCAGGACATGTCGGTGTGGGGGCTGGTGGCCAATGCCAGCCTGTTCGTCCAGCTGGTGATGCTCGGGCTGCTGCTCGCATCGCTGCTGTCGTGGTGGTACATCTTCCGCAAGGTCTTCGTCCTGCGCCAGGCGAAGGCGGACACCGAGTCCTTCGAGAAGACGTTCTGGAGCGGCGGCGATCTGAACGGCCTGTACCAGGCGGCGGTTGCAGCGAAGCACCGCAGCGGCAGCCTCGAGCGCATCTTCGAGGCGGGATTCCGCGAGTTCTCCAAGCTCAAGCGGCAGGGCGCGGGCGGCGCGCCGTTCGACCGCGCGGCGGCGATCGACGGCACGCGCCGCGCGATGAGTGCCACCTACCAGCGCGAGATGGACGCGCTGGAGGATCACCTCGCGTTTCTCGCCTCGGTCGGTTCGGTCACCCCGTACGTCGGTCTGCTCGGCACGGTGTGGGGGATCATGCACGCGTTCATGGGTCTGTCGACCGTGGCGCAGGCGACGCTGTCGCTGGTCGCGCCAGGCATCGCCGAGGCGCTGATCGCCACCGCGATGGGCCTGTTCGCAGCGATCCCGGCGGTGCTCGCGTACAACCGCTTCAGCTACGACATCGACCGTCTGGCCGTGCGTTTCGAGAGCTTCATCGAGGAGTTCTCGAACATCCTGCAGCGGCAGGGCTGAGGCGGCGTGGTGGATCGGCGCGGCGAGGGACAACCATGAGGCGGCGCGCGGGTGGACGACCGATGGTGACGGAGCAGCCGCGATGAGCCTGCCGCTGCGCCGCCGCCGCCCGCGCCGCCTGATGAACCAGATCAACGTCGTACCCTACATCGACGTGATGCTCGTTCTGCTGGTGATCTTCATGGTCACCGCGCCGCTGACCAATCCGGGGCAGATCGAGCTGCCTTCGGTCGGCCAGTCGCTGACCGCACCGGCGCTGCCGATCGAGGTGACGATCCGCGCCGATCGCGGCCTGAGCGTGCGCGACCGGGCGCGCCCCGGACCGGAGCGCGAACTCGCGCGCGAGGAGCTGGTCAGGTTCATTCAGGGTCTGCAGGCCAGCGCACCCGACCGCCCGGTGGTGATTGCCGCCGACAAGGCGGTTCGCTACGAGGCGGTGATCGACGTGCTGGACCTGCTGCAGCAGAACCAGGTGAAGCGGGTGGGCCTGCTCGCCAGGCCGCGCACGCCCTGAACGTGGACGCGGTGCTGCGTCCCGGCGGAGCGGGCCCGATCCTCGGCGCGCGCGGCGAACCGCGGGCGGCGCTTGCCGGCGTGCTGGCGATCGTCGTGCACCTGCTGGCCATCGGTGCACTCACGTTCGGCTTCAGCATCCAGCGCGAGCAGAAGGCGCCGGTGATCGCCGAGCTCTGGCAGTCGCTGCCGCCCCCGGCCGCGATCGATACGCCGAAGCCCGCGCCCGGGCCGGCCGTCGAGCCACCACCGCCG
>CANGUQ010000094.1 GCA_947456915.1 Betaproteobacteria bacterium | reverse complement strand
GCGCTGCACCGTCTCGTCTACGTCGCTGCCGCCGTCGGCGTCGTGCACTACTGGTGGCTGGTCAAGGCCGATCTGCGCGAACCGATGTTCTACGCCGCGGTACTGGCTGCGCTGCTGGCCGCCCGGCTGCTCTGGCGACGTCGCGCGGAAAGCAGCCGCTGAGCGCGCGCGGCGCGTGCAGGTCCGGTCGCGGCGACCCGGTGCGGGTGATCCCTCCCGCGACGGCGGTGGAGCGCAGACAAAAAAATCCCCCGGAGGCGTTCGCCTGCGGGGGACAGATATTGCTTCCGGCCGGAAGAAACAGTGGTAACCGATTCGAACTGTTCCCTCGTGGTGGAAGGGCCGGCTGTATGTGAGTGCGGTCTGATGTCGACCCAGCTCGGCCCTGGAAAACCTACTTCTTCTTTTTCGCCGCTTTCTTCGCGACTTTCTTAGCGGCTTTCTTTGCAGCTTTCTTCGCGGGCTTCTTTGCAGCCATCGTGTTTCTCCTTGGGTGAGTGTGTCACGATTATCCGTGCAGTAGCACTTCGACGTTCACCCCTCTGCCGCCTGAGGCGGGCGAGCTGTGAACGAAGCTGCACTCCCGTCGCGATCGCATCAGTCACCGCTTTCGGTCTTACCTGCCTGCCGCAGAGACTCGACTTCGGTGGCCTTGTCCGGAGTCACTTGCTGCGCTCGTTGCGATGTCGCTGCGAGTGCTGCGTCGACTCCGAACCACCGTTGTCTTGATTTTGCCTCTTGACAAGCGCGCGATTGCTCGGTGCCGCGATTTTATGCCACAAATAATTCAAAACACAACAGTATCGGCAGGGTTTCTCGATTTCCGGCTGCTGCGATTCGGCGCTCGCGACACAACGACATCGCATCATCGGATCGGCACGGCACGTCGCGTGCACCAGTGTCCGGCGACGATGCGTTGCGTGCGAGCACGCAGTCGGTGCGCATCGCGTCATCTCGCGCGTGCGCCGTCCGCGCATCAGGGCGGCAGCAGCGATTCGCCGGCGAACAGCTGTTCGACGCTCTCCCGTGCGCGCACCTCGTGCATCAGCGCGCCGTCGATCATCACTTCGGCTGCGCGAGGACGGGTGTTGTAGTTCGAGCTCATGCTCATGCCGTAGGCGCCGGCAGAGGCGATCGCAAGAAGATCACCCTCTGCGAGAGCGAGCGCGCGTGCTCGAGCGAGCCAGTCTCCGCTCTCGCAGACGGGGCCGACGACGTCGTACACCACGCGTTCACCTTCGCGCGGAAGCACCGGCAGCACTTCGTGAAACGCCTCGTAGAGCGCTGGTCGCATCAGGTCGTTCATCGCCGCGTCGACGATCGCGAAGTTCTTCACCGGCCCGGGCTTCAGGTACTCCACGCGCGTGAGCAGCACCCCGGCGTTGCCCACCAGTGCTCGGCCAGGCTCGAACATCAGCCGCTGCGGGCGATCGCCATAGACTGCCAGCAACGCCTGCGCATACTCGCTCATCGACGGCGGATCCTCGTCCCGATACCGGATCCCGAGACCGCCGCCCAGATCGATGTGCTCGAGCTCGATCCCCTCTGCGGCGAGTTCGTCGACCAGGTCGAGGACCCGGCGCAGCGCATCCGTGTACGGGCTGACCTCGGTGATCTGCGACCCGATGTGGCAGTCGATGCCGGTGATCCGCAGGTGACGGCAGGTCCGCGCGGTGCGGTACAGGGCCAGTGCGTCGTGGTGGGCGACGCCGAACTTGTTCTCGTTGAGCCCGGTGGTGATGTACGGGTGGGTCTTCGGATTCACGTCCGGGTTGACGCGGATGCTGACCGGGGCCACGCGAGCGCAATCGGCCGCGACCCGCTCGAGCCGGTGCAGTTCCGGGATCGACTCGACGTTGAAGCACAGGATGCCCGCCCGCAAGGCGGTCGCCAGTTCCTCCGCGCTCTTGCCCGCGCCAGAGAACACCACGCGCGCCGGATCGCCACCGGCGGCAATCACCCGCGCGAGCTCGCCGCCGGACACGATGTCGAAGCCGCTGCCCAGGCGGGCGAACAGGCTGAGGATGGCGAGGTTCGGATTGGCCTTTACCGCGTAGCAGAAGAGCGGCGCCGGACGCTGCCCGCCCGCGGCGGCGGCGAACGCAGACTCGAAGGCACGCCACGCCGTCGTCAGCGCAGCGCGCGAGTAGACGAAGGTCGGCGTCCCGAAGCGCTGCGCCACGGCCGACAGCGCCACGTCCTCCACGTGCAGTTCGCCGTCGCGCAACTGGAACATCGCGTCCATCATCTGCTCCGTAGAGGGTGCCGCAGTTCGCGGGTGGCGTCGCGCAGCGCCCGCGGGCTGGTGGTGCGCCGCGCGATCAGGGCGCAGGCTTCGCCGGCTGTGCCTTCTTCGGCAACTCCAGCGGCGTCTTGTGGCCGCAGCTCGACAGCAGCGTCGAGGCGAGCACCGCGGTCAGCAGCAGCGACAGCATGCGCACGGGGATCGTCGCCCGCTGCGACCGTACAGCCGTGCGGCGACAGGGGGCGGCCGTGAATCGCGCAGCAGCAGCGCGATTGCGTTGCGTCGACAGGCTCATCACGCGACCGATGTTAGCACGCAGGGTTGTGCCGCCAGCCCGGCCCGGACGCGATGCGCCGTCGCCGTCCGGCAGTCACAGCACGGCGAGCCTGCGCTGCCACTCGCTCAGCTCCTGGCGTGCAGCGCGATGGTCGGCGCAGGCGCGCGCGACCACGGCCCAGAATCGCGCCGAGTGGTTGCGCTCGATCAGATGCGACAGTTCGTGCGCGATCACGTAGTCGATCAGCCGCGGCGGCGCCTGCAGCAGCCGCCAGTTCAATCGCACGCGGCCGTCCGGCGCGCAGCTGCCCCAGAGCGTGCGCGCATTCGACAGCCGCAGCGGCGGCACGGTAACCCCGATCTGCGGTGCCAGCACGCGCGCGCGCTCGTCGAACCAGGGCAGCGCAAGCCCCCGGATCCAGTCGCGCAGCGCCGCGCGCGAGGCGTCGATGCACGGGGCGTGCAACGCGACCAGCCGCACCTCGTCCGCCTCGTGTACCACCCGGACGCGGGCGGCGCCGCGCACTGCGGGCAGTGCGGCCGGATCTGCCGGGCGCGAGGCCTGCACGCGCAGGGGCTGCCCGAACAGCAGGACTTCCTGCAGAGAAAACAGACGGGCGTCGCGCTCGGCGAGCGCGCGCCAGCGCGGCAGATGCCGCCGCAGCCACGGCAGGCTGTGCTGGAGGAAGGTGTCGATCGCGCGCGCGCTCATGCGCACCGGGACGGCCAGCACCAGTCCGTGATCGTGCAGGCTGAGCATCGCACGCTTGCGGCGCAGACTGCGCCGCAGCGAGTAGGGCACGGCCTCGCCATCCAGATCGAGCACGTGCAGATGATCGGCGTCCAAGCGGGTCGTGGTGCCGGCAGGGGGCGCCGCCGCGGCCGACGGGTATTCGCGGTTCAACTGGCGCTTGCCTTTCCGTTCAATTGCAGCATTGTCCGCTCCACACGCTCCTCAACCAGCCGGATCAAGGCATCGGGCTTCATCCCCGTCGCGTCGATCGGCTCCAGCACCACCACGTCGATGGTGCCCGGTCGCTTGACGAACCCGTTGCGCGGCCACAGTTCGCCGGAGTTGACCGCGACCGGAACGACCGGCGCGCCCACGTGCGTGGCGAGCCACGCACCGCCGATCTGCCACTGCCCGCGCGCGCCGGGGTCGACGCGGCTGCCCTCCGGGAATACGACGACCCAGAAACCGGCGGCGATGCGTGCACGGCCCTGTTCCAGCGTCTGCTTCAGGGCGCGCACGCGCTGGCTGCGGTTGATCGCGATCGGCGAGAGCATGGCGATGCCCCAGCCGACGAAAGGCACCCACAGCAGCGACCGCTTGAGTACCCATACCTGGGGTGGAAAGATCGCCTGGAAGGCGAGGGTCTCCCACGCCGACTGGTGCTTGGAGAGGATGATCGAGGGTCGCGCCGGGAGCCGTTCCAGTCCGCTCACGCGCCAGCGTACGCCGCAGATGAGCCGCGCCAGCCACACGATCGCTACCGACCAGGTCGAGACGATCCGGTAGCGCACGAGCGGTGGCAGGAAGAACAAGCTGATCGCCAGCAGCGCATAGGGCGGGGTGATCAGCGCGGCAGCGATCGCGAACACGATCGACCGCGCGAGGTTCAGCATCGTCCGGGGCTCCGGTGCCCGCGCGTTGCCACCGGCATCAGACGCACAGCGCCGTCACGGCATCAGCGAGATTGTCGTGGATGCGCGTGCCCGCCGGGAGTCCGCCGGCGCGCCGTGTCGCCTGCCCCTTGCCGGTCAGCACCAGTATCGGCTGGGCGCCCACCGCTGCGGCGGCCTGCAGATCGCGCAGGGAGTCGCCGATTGCCGGTACGCCCGTCAGGGGCACGCCGAAGCGCCGGCCGATTTCCTCGAGCAACCCGGCGCGCGGTTTGCGGCAGCCGCAGTTCGCATCTGCGGCGTGCGGGCAGTAGAAGATCGCCGCGATCTGCCCGCCCTCCTGTGCCAGCCGGCGATGCAGCTGGTCGTGGATCGCGTTGAGCGTGGCCATGTCGAGCAGACCCCGGCCGACGCCCGACTGGTTGCTGGCCACGACCACCTGATAGCCGGCCTGATTGAGTCGGGCGATCGCGGCGAGGCTGCCCGGGATCGGCTTCCACTCCTGCGGCGACTTGATGAACTGGTCGCTGTCGTGGTTGATCACCCCGTCGCGATCGAGAACGACCAGCTTCATCGCACACCCGTGCGCTCGGTCGCGTGCCCGGTCTGCGCGAGCGCGATACGCACCTCGCGCACCCTAGGCTGCCAGCCGCGAGATGTCCGCGACCTGGTTGAGCACGCGCTCGAGCGCGCGCAGCAGCGCGATGCGGTTCGCGCGCACCCGAGGGTCATCGGCCATCACCATCACCTCGTCGAAGAAGCGGTCCACCGCTCCGCGCACCGCAGCGAGCCGGGTCAGCGCAGCCGCATAGTCACCGCGGGCGATGCAGGCAAGCGCCTGCGGTTCGAGCCCGGACAGCTCCGCGTGCAGCGCGCGCTCGGCGTCTTCGGCGAACAGCAGCGGATCGACGGCGGCACCCGTTGCCGGTTCCTTCTTCAGGATGTTGCGCACGCGCTTGTTGGCCGCAGCGAGACTCTGCGCTTCGGGCAGGCCGCGGAATGCCGCGACCGCGGCGAGACGTCCGGGCACCTGATCGATGCGCGTGGGCGCAAGTGCGAGGACGGCGTCCACGTCCTGTGCGTCGTGGCCGCGCTCGCGCAGCCAGTTGGCGAGCCGGTCGAGACAGAAACGCAGCAGGTCGGGCAGCAGCGAGGCGGGTACGGCCTCGTCAGCGAACTGCACGCGCGCGCGCTGCAGCAGTTCGGCCAGGTCGAGCGGCAGCTCGCGCTCGTAGAGCATGCGCAGGATCCCCAGCGCCTGCCGGCGCAGAGCGAACGGATCACGGTCGCCGGTGGGGGCGCCGGCTGCCGCCCACAGTCCGACCAGCGTGTCGAGCTTGTCCGCGAGCGACACCACGAGCGAGAGCGGCGAGTCCGGCAGCGTGTCGTTGGCAAAGCGCGGGTGGTAGTGCTGTTCGATCGCTCTGGCGACGACGTCAGCCTCGCCGTCGTGCCGCGCGTAGTACTCGCCGATGATGCCCTGCAGTTCGGGGAATTCGCCGACCATGTCGGTCACCAGATCGGCCTTGGCGAGCCACGCCGCGCGCTCGGCCTGCCGAGGATCGACGGCGAGTTCCGGCGGGAGCCGCTCGCCGATGGCCAGCGCGAGTTTCTGCATCCGCTGCACGCGATCGAGCTGGCTGCCGAGCTTGTTGTGGTGCACTACCGAGCCGAGCCGCGCGACGCGCTCGGCAAGTGGAGTCCTGCGGTCCTGATCGAAGAAGAACTTCGCGTCGGCAAGCCGTGCGCGCAGTACACGCTCGTTGCCGGCGATGATCGCCGACGGGTCGGTCGTCTCGAGATTGCTCACCAGCAGGAACCTGTTGCGCAGCCGCCCCCGCGCGTCGGCGAGGGCGAAGTACTTCTGATTCTGCTGCATGGTGAGGATCAGGCACTCCTGCGGCACGTCGAGGAACGACGGATCGAACCGACCCTCGTAGACCACTGGCCATTCGACCAGTCCGGTCACCTCGTCGAGCAGGGCGTCGGGCGCGATGAGCGTGTCGGCGCCGGCTTTCGCCGCGAGTCCCTGCACGATGCGATCACGGCGCTCGGCGAACGAAGCGACGACCTTGCCGAGCACGGTAAGCCGGTGCGGATATTCGAACGCGGTGGCGATCGAGATCGGACCCGAACTCATCTGCCGGTGACCGAGCGTCTGGTAGCCCGCGGTCAGACCCAGCGCCGTCACCGGCAGCAGCGTGCCGCCGTGCAGTGCGATCAGGCGATGCGCCGGGCGCACGAAGTTCACGTCGGTGCCGTCGGGTCGCTGGTAGCGCATCACCTTCGGGATCGGCAGCCGCGCGAGCGTCTCGTCGAGTGCCTGCTGCACCGCTTCGGCGAGCGCCGCGCCCGCGCGCGTGCCGTTGTGGAACAGCGCCTCGCCCTTGCCGTCCGGTGCCCGCTCGAGTGTCTTCCACGTGTCGGCGTCGAGCTTGAGCGCAGCGAGCTTCTTCAGCAGCGCCGCCGTAGGTGCACCCGCGGCGTCCAGCCCGACGGAGGCGGGCAGCAGCTTGAGCCGCATCGGTGTGTCGGCGGCGCGCGCGAGCACGTGTGTGACGAGTACCGCCAGACGGCGCGGTGTCGCGTAGCCGGTGCTCACCGACGCCGGCTCGAGCAGGCCAAGGCCGGACAGCGTGCCGGTGATGCCGGCGGCAAACGCCTCACCGAGCCGCTTCAGCGCCTTCGGCGGCAGTTCCTCGGTGAACAGCTCGATCAGCAGCGTTGCACTCATGGCGGGTCCGGTCGCGTGCAGCTCAGCGCGCCTGCGACGCAGCGAGCATCGGGAAGCCCAGCCGCTCGCGGCTGTCGTGGTAGGCCTGCGCGACCGCGCGGGCAAGCGCGCGGATGCGGCCGATGTACGCCGCACGCTCGGTGACCGAGATCGCGCCGCGCGCATCGAGCAGGTTGAACGTGTGCGCGCACTTGAGCACCTGCTCGTACGCGGGCAGCGCCAGCGTGGCCTCGATCAGTTTCCGCGCCTCGTTCTCGTGCTGTCCGAACAGGTGCAGCAGCAACTCGACGTTCGAGCGCTCGAAGTTGAACGTCGACTGCTCGACCTCGTTCTGGTGATACACATCGCCGTAGGTGAGCGTGCGCTCGACCGGACCGTTCTCGCCGGCCTCCTGCCAGCGGGTCCAGGCGAGATCGAACACGTTCTCCACGCCCTGCAGGTACATCGTCAGGCGTTCGATGCCGTAGGTGATCTCGCCGGTGACCGGCTTGCAGTCGAGTCCGCCGACCTGCTGGAAATAGGTGAACTGGGTGACCTCCATGCCGTTGAGCCACACCTCCCAGCCCAGTCCCCAGGCGCCCAGCGTCGGATTCTCCCAGTCGTCCTCGACGAAGCGCACGTCGTTGGTCTTCAGGTCGAGCCCGATCGCCTCCAGCGAGCCGAGGTAGAGCTCGAGGATGTCCTGCGGCGCGGGTTTGAGCACCACCTGGTACTGATAGTAGTGCTGCATCCGGTTCGGGTTGTCGCCATAGCGCCCGTCCTTCGGGCGACGCGAGGGCTGGACGTAGGCGGCACGCCACGGCTCCGGGCCGAGCGCACGCAGGAACGTGTGCGTGTGCGAGGTGCCGGCACCGACTTCCATGTCGAGCGGCTGCAGCAGCGGACAGCCCTGCTTCGCCCAGTAGTCGTTGAGTCGGGTGATGACGTCCTGAAAGAGGATCATCGAGTCGTTGCCTTGCTGCGCGATCGCGCACGGTTCGCTGACGGGCGCGATTGTAGCGTGCGCGCGCGTGCCGACGGCGCTGACCGGCGCTGCAGCAGTGCCCGCACGCCGTCAGACTGCGGCTGCAGCGGGTGCCGCTGCCACGAGCGTGCCCGCCAGCGGGCACCGCTCAGTAGATGTCGGGCTCGGGCAGCGTGCCGGGCGATTGCAGGAAGTCGAAATCGCAGCCCTCCGGCGCCTGTGTGACGTGGGCGGAGAACATCCGCCCGTAGCCGCGCTCGAACCTCGGCGGGGGCGGCGTCCACGCGGCGCGGCGCCGTGCGAGTTCCTCGTCCGACACCTTGAGTTCGAGGCGGCGCGCGTCCACATCCAGCTCGATCAGGTCGCCGTCGCGCACCAGCGCGAGCGGTCCGCCGACGAACGCCTCCGGCGCCACGTGCAGCACGCAGGTGCCGTAGTGGGTGCCGCTCATCCGCGCATCCGACACCCGCACCATGTCGCGCACGCCGGTGGCCAGCACCTTCTTCGGGATCGGCAGGTTGCCCCACTCCGGGAACCCGGGGCCGCCCTGCGGGCCGGCGTTCTTCAGCACCAGCACCGAGTTCGCATCCACCGGCAGCGCCGGATCGTCGATGCGCTTCATCATGTCGGGCATGTCCTCGAACACCACTGCCGGTCCGGTGTGGCGCAGCAGTTTCGGATCGGCGGCGGCCGGCTTGATCACCGCGCCAGCCGGGGCGAGATTGCCGTAGAGCACAGCGAGTGCGCCGCGCTCGCTGATCGGATGCGCGGCATCGCGGATGATGTCGTCGCCGCCCTCGTTCACCTTCGCGCCGGCGATGTTCTCGCCCAGCGTGCGTCCGGTGACGGTGAGTGCCGACAGGTCCAGATGCTGCTCGATGCGCTTCAACAGCGCCGGCAGGCCGCCGGCGAAGTAGAAGTCCTCCATCAGGTAGTCGCCCGAGGGCATCAGGTTCACCAGCACGCGGATGTCGCGCGCGCGCTGATCGAGCATGTCCAGCGTGAGTTCGGCGCCGGCGCGACGCGCCATCGCGATCAGGTGCACCGCGCAGTTGGTCGAGCCGCCCAGTGCCATGTAGGTAGCGGCAGCATTGGCCACCGACGCCCTGCTCAGGATGCGCGAGGGCTTCAGGTCTTCCCACACCATCTGCACGATGCGCTCGCCCACCTGTGAGGCCATGCGCGGATGCGCTGCATCGTCGGCCGGTATGCTGCTCGCCCCGGGCAGGCAGAAGCCCAGCACCTCGGCGATAGAGGTCATCGTTGAGGCGGTGCCCATCGTGTTGCAGGTGCCGTGGCTGCGGCACATCGCCGCTTCCAGGTCGATCCAGTCCTGGTCGGTGATCCTGCCCGAGCGCAGTTCGTCGTAGAACTTGCGCGTGTGCGTACCCACGCCGACCTTCACGCCCTTGAAGTGGCCGTTCAACTGCGGGCCAGCAGGCAGGTAGATCGCCGGGATGTCCATGCTGATCGCACCCAGCAGCAGTCCCGGCGTGGTCTTGTCGCAGCCGCCCATCAGCACCGCGCCGTCGACCGGGTGCGAACGCAGCAGTTCCTCGCACTCCATCGCGAGGAAGTTGCGGTAGAGCATCGTGGTGGGCTTGACCATCACCTCGCCCAGCGACATCGCCGGCAGCTCGATCGGAAAGCCGCCGGCTGCCAGGATGCCGCGCTTGACGTTCTCGGCGCGCTCGCGCAGGTGCAGGTGGCAGGTCGAGATCTCGCTCCAGGTGTTGACGATGCCGATGATCGGCCGGCCCATCACTTCCTCGCGCCGCACGCCGACCTGCTGCATGCGGCTGCGGTGGGAAAAGGCACGCGTGTCGGACGGGCCGAACCAGCGCCAGCTGCGCAGTTGCTCGCGGGTCTTGCGTACCGTGCTCATTGCGGTGTCCTCGGTTGAGCGGGCTGTTCAGTGTGCCGGTCGCTGCGAGCGTCCCTCGGCGCGACCGGAACGTGCGGATCGTGGCAGTCTCAGTCGAGCGTGATCTTCAGTGCGCGAATGAGCTGGTCGATCGACTGGTAATCGCGCTTGATGAATGCCGCGAGTTCCTCCGGCGTGCCCGGTGCGCTGTCGATGCCCTGGCTGGTGAAGCGTTCTTTCACCTCGGGCGACTGCGCGGCGCGTGCGATCTCGGCGGCGAGGCGGTCGATGATCTCGCGCGGCGTACCGGCGGGGGCGAAGTAGGCGAACCAGCCGACCATGTCGAAACCGGGAAAGCCGTTCTCGGCCACCGTCGGGATGTCCGGGCGCATCGCCCAGCGCTTCTCGCTGGTGACCGCGATCGGCCGCAGCTTGCCCGCATCGATGAACGGCTTGGAGACGAGCGGTGCGGTGAAGCTCAGGGTCACGTGGCCTGCCATCTGGTCGACCACCAGCGGCCCCGCACCCTTGTAGGCGACGTGGATCAGTTCGACCCCGGCGCGTGCCATGAACAGTTCGCCCGCCAGATGCGACGGCGTGCCGGCACCGGGCGAGCCGAAGGTGATCTGGCCGGGGCGTGCCCGGGCGAGCGCGATCAGTTCCTTGACCGTCTTCGCCGGCAGCGATGGATGGGTGAGGATCATGTTCGGCGAGGTCGCGCCCATGGTGATCGGCGCGAAGTCCTTGAACGGATCGTAGGGCAGCTTGCGATACAGGCTGAGGTTCGCCGTCAGCGAATTGTTGGCGATCAGCAGCGTGTAGCCGTCCGCAGGTGCGCGTGCGACCAGTTCCGCGCCCAGATTCCCCCCGGCGCCGGCACGGTTGTCGATCACCACCGGCTGGCCGAGCAGGGCTGGCAGACGGATGTTCATCGTGCGCGCGACGATGTCGTTGCCGCCCCCGGGCGGGAACGGCACGACCAGCCGGATCGGCTTTGCCGGATACGACTGCGCGGCGGCCTGTGCTGCGATCCCGGCCAGCATCAGGGCAGCGCTCAGCGCCAGCGCGGATGGCAGCGCCCGGGGCGGAGCCCCCGCGGCAGCCCGGGCTGCAACGCGCCGGCCGGCGGGC
>CANGUQ010000093.1 GCA_947456915.1 Betaproteobacteria bacterium | reverse complement strand
GCCTCCGCGATCCGGCTGCGCTCGGTACGCGCGGCAATCGCCCCGGCATCGACCGCGCACGCAGCCGCTGCGGCGCGGGCAAGGCGCTCGCGCTGCGGATAGTCGGACTGCTCCCGCCCCAGGCGCCCGCGTGCATCGAGCTCGCACGCCTGCAGCAGCTGCGCGAAGCGCTCCGGCCGCCGCAGCGCGTCGCAGGCTTCGATCATCGCGAGCACCGTCGCTGCACGCAACTCGCCGGCGCGGTGCACGTCGGTGTGAAACCGCGCAGTCAGGACGGCGAGGTCGCGACACTCGCCTGGCACCCGCAGCCGCGCGCACACCGCCTCGGTCAGTTCGACGCCGCGCTGCTCGTGCGCGATGTGGCGCGGCC
Organism: Betaproteobacteria bacterium; assembly: GCA_947456915.1. GTDB lineage: Bacteria > Pseudomonadota > Gammaproteobacteria > Burkholderiales > CAIKXV01 > CAIKXV01. The sequence goes on along the minus strand of CANGUQ010000093.1, from coordinate 10,542 downwards.
ACTGCTCGCGCGGGGTCGTGCCTTTGCCCAGATCGTGCGCGAGCAGCGCGAAGCGCACGGCGAGCGGCGCCTGCTCGCGCGCGGCCAGATCGAGCGCCATCATCACGTGCACGCCGGTGTCGATCTCCGGATGGTGCTCGGCAGGCTGCGGAACGCCGAACATGCGATCGACTTCGGGCAGGATGCGCGCGAGCGCGCCGCACTCGCGCAACAGCACGAACATGCGCGACGGCGCACGCTCGGCGAGCCCCTTCGCCAGTTCCTGCCACACCCGCTCGGCCACCAGCGCATCGGCCTCGCCGGCGACGACCATGCTGCGCGCGAGCGCGATCGTCTCCGGTGCGACGGTGAAGGTGTCGAAGCGCGCGGCGAAGCGCGCAAGCCGCAGGATGCGTACCGGATCGTCGGCGAACGCCGGGCCGACATGACGCAGCGTGCGCGCCGCCAGATCGCATACGCCCCCGTACGGATCGATCAGCGTGCCGTGCTCGTCGCGCGCGATCGCGTTGATCGTCAGATCGCGCCGGCCGAGATCCTCCTCCAGCGTGACTTCGGGCGCTGCGTGTACCTCGAAGCCTCGATAGCCGGGCGCGCTCTTGCGCTCGGTGCGCGCGAGGGCGTACTCCTCGCGCGTGACCGGATGCAGGAACACCGGGAAGTCACGGCCCACCGGGACGTACCCCAGATCGATCAGCTGCCGTGCACTCGCGCCGACCACGACCCAGTCGCGATCGACGACCGGCACGCCGAGCAGCTCGTCGCGCACCGAGCCGCCGACGGAATAGGTACGCATCAGCGCGACGCGACAGCGAGCGCGCGCTCAGCGCTCGAACGCGGCGATGCGTTCGGTCTCGGCGCACGCATCGGCGATCCAGCGCTGCATCGGGGCGAGCGCGAGCACTGCCGCGCAGTACCTCGCCCCGCTCGAATCCACGCGCCCGGCATCCACGCCGTAGGTGCGAAAGCGCAGCACCACCGGCGCATACATCGCGTCAGCGATCGAGAACCGGCCGAACAGGAACGGGCCGTGTGCACCGAAGCGCTCGCGCAGCTGCGCCCACAGCTCGAGCACGCGAGTGATGTCGGCCTGCGCCGCCTCTCCGGGCTCGATCCCGCGCCGCTCGGCGCGTACGTTCATCGGCAGCTCGCGCCGCAGCGCCGCGAATCCGGCATGCATCTCGTGCGCAGCCGCACGCGCCACCGCCCGCGCCGTCGGCTCGTGCGGCCACAGACCCGCCTGCGGAAACCGCTCGGCGAGGTACTCGCAGATCGCGAGCGACTCCCAGACCGTGACCTCGCCATCGATCAGCACCGGCACCTTGCCCGCGGGCGAGTAGCGCCGGATGCGCTGTGCGGTATCGGGCTCGTGCAGCGGGATGCGCACTTCCTGAAACGGCGCTCCGGTCATCGCCAGCACGAGCCAGGCACGCAGCGACCACGAGGCGTAGTTCCGGTTGCCGATGACCAGCGTCAGTGCCGCTCCGCTCATCGCCCGGCGCGGTCGCGATAGGCCTGGTAGCGGCCGCGCGGCGTGGCGTTGCCCAGATACTGGCGCGCGATCGGCTCGAGTGCCGAGGCGCTGCGCCCGAACAGTTCCGGGTACGGCATTGCCGACACGTTGTCGACCTTCATCGACAGATAGTTGTCGTAGGTGATCAGCTTCACCGGCAGCAGCCCGAACAGCTTCGCCTGCAGCGCCGACAGCCCGTCGGACAGACCGAGCACCGGGCGGGCGTGGCCAGTGACGCGCCCGACCAGTTCGACCAGTTCGCGCAGGGTCCACACCTGCGGCCCGACCAGGTCGTAGCGCTGGCCGATCGTCTGCGGCAGCGCGAGCGCGCTCGCGAAGGCGTGTGCGACATCCTCGACCCACACCGGCTGGAAGCGGGCATCGGGCGAGCCCAGCGGCACGATCGGCGACACCGCGAGCAGCTGCGCGAACAGCGTGAGAAAACTGTCGCCGTCGCCGAAGATCACCGAGGGGCGAAACACCGTCGTGGCCAGCCCTGCGGCCTGCGCCGCCGCCACGCGCGCCTCCGCTTCGCCCTTGGTGCGCAGGTACTGGCTCGGCCCCGCCGCATCGGCGCCCAGTGCGCTCATGTGCAGATAGCGGCCGATGCCGCGCTCGCGGCAGACCGCGAGCGCCTGCTCGGTGAGCGTCACGTGGGCGCGAGTGAAGTCGCCGGCACGCCGCTCGTGCAGGATGCCCACCAGGTTGATCATGGCGTCGCAGCCGGCGGCAACCGCGGCGAGCTGCGCAGCGTCGTTGACGTCGGCGTGCACCAGCTCGACGCTGGGCAGCACGATCAGGTCCGCCTTCGCGCGCTCGCGGTTGCGCGTGGGGACGATCACCCGCACGCCGCGCGCGGCGAGTCGCTCGGCGATGTGGCGGCCGACGAAGCCGCTGCCGCCGACCACACAGACTCGGTTGATGCTCATGGAATGTTGCCGGGAGGAGTGTTCGAGCGCGCGGGAATCGTGCCGATGCGCGCGCGCAGGGAAGTGAGCTGGTGGCCGAAGACCTGCGCGTAGAAGGCGGCGTTGGACATCACCTTCTTCACGTAGTCGCGGGTCTCGCCGAACGGGATCGACTCGGCGTAGATCGCGGCCTCCAGCGGCTGGACGCTGCGCCACGCGCGGGCCCTGCCAGGACCGGCATTGTATGCCGCCGAGGCGAGTACCGGATGGTCGTCCAGGTCGTTGAGAACGGTGCGCAGGTAGGCCGTGCCCAGGTTGAGGTTGAGCTGCACGTCGGTGATCAGGCCCTGCCGGAAGTCGAGTACGCCGGAGCGCTTGGCGACCCACGCCGCCGTCGCCGGCATCAGCTGCATCAGCCCGGAGGCGCCGGCACTCGAGCGCGCCTCGACGATGAACCGGCTCTCCTGCCGGATCAGTCCCAGCACCCACGCCTCGTCGAGCTGCTGGTTGCGCAGATGCGGCTGCAGCTCCTCGCGAAACGGCGCGACGAAGCGCAGCGACAGGTCGTGCAGTTCGCGCGTGCGATCGGCGGTGGCGATCGCGCGGTCCCACAGCCGGTTGCGGCGCGCGAACTCCGCCACCGTCAGCAGCTGTTCGTCCTTCATTCCGCGGATCGCCCAGAACCACTCGCGATTGCCTTCGAGTCGCATCTGCAGCCGGTAGAACACGAGCGCGCGCTGGATCGACGCATTCCTGCCCACCGCCTCGACGTCCTCGCGCGAGGGTTTGAACGGCGGGGGCGAGGGGGCGCCGAGCACCGGACCGATGTCATCGAGCGCGAGCTGGCCATAGAAGTTGAACTCCCGCGACAGCGCCGCCAGGAGCGGCGTGGCCTCGTCCGCGCGCTTGAGCTCGCGCAGGGCCCGCGCCCGCCAGTAGCGCCACGCCGGATCCTGCTGCTCGCGCGCGCTCATCTGCTCGATCGTCGCGAGCACGTCGCTCCACGCCCCGGCGCGCAGCCCCGCGCGCACCCGCCAGCCCAGCATCTCGTCGCTCAGTTGCGCACCGGCCGACATCCGGAACCAGCGCAGCGCGTCCGGATCGAGCCAGCGCGCGCCGAGCCAGCCGATCACGCCCCAGACGTACGCCCGCTCGCTCTCGCTGAACAGCTGATCGATCCGTCCCCACGCCTGTGCCGCGTTCTGCGCCGAGGTACGCGCCAGGCGCTGCGCGGCGAACATGACGACCTCGCGCTGGGCGCGCGTGCGCAGCTCGTTCTTGCGATCGAGCACCGCCTGCGGATTGCTCGCCGCCAGCTCCAGCGCCTTCGGATCGGGTTGCTGTCCCGCCGGCAGGAACGCCGCCACGCGGCGCACGGCGGCCACCTGCCCCTGCTCCAGCAGCAGGCGGATACGCGCCCACACGTCGTCGGCGCGCAGTTCGTGACCGTTGATCAGCTCCTGAAACAGCGCAGTACACGCCTCGGGCAGATCGCGCGGGCTGAACCAGAGCACGCGCGCCTCGCGCAGCGCCTCGGCGTCGCCGCCGACGCGGCGGTGGGCAAGCGTCAGGCAGTCGAGCTCGACGTCGCCATTGACCAGTTGCGGCCGCTCGGCGGCGAACGCGTCCCACTGGCCGCGGCGGCCGAGCGTGCGCAGCCAGTCGGCGCGCAGCAGGTCGGCGACCCGGGTGTTGGCATGGCGCGCGAGAAATGCCTGCACCTCGCCGGCCTCGGCCGACTCCAGACGCAGCCGCAGCTGCCAGTACTGCACGTAGGACTCGAGCGGATGACCGCGCACGCGCGCCGCCGCCTGCTCGAGCCGTGCCGTGTTGCCCACGCGAAACGCATCGCGCGCGGCGAGGAATTCGTCGTCCTGCTGCTGCAGGGCGGCGGCCGAGGGGGCGCGCGGCGCGCTCGCCGCTGGCGCAACCGCAGGTGCGAGCAGCGCCGCTGCGAGCAGGCAGACAACGCCGCGCGAGCGCAGGAGGTGCGAGACAGCGAAGAGCCGGCCGCGTCGTCCGGAAAGAGGCGTGGCCCGTCCCCGGTTCCCGCCCGCGGGGTCGACGGCAGACACGGCAGAGATCACCCTCCTATTGTAGTGCGCGCCCGCGCCGCGTCCAGCACGCGGCGTACGTCTCGGCGCGTCCGACGCCTGACCGCGGTGGCTGCCGGCGCGCCCCGCGCGCGCTGTCGCCTGCCGTGATGCGCCGCCCGCCGGTCAATGCCCGAGGAACAGCTGGTAGGCCGGGTTCTCCGACTCGTTCTGGTAGCGATAGCCGAGTTCGTCGAGAAACCGGCGAAACGCCTTCTTGTCCTTCGTCGGTACCTGCATGCCGACCAGCACCCGCCCGTAGTCGGCGCCGTGGTTGCGGTAGTGGAACAGACTGATGTTCCAGGTCACGCTCATCGCCTGAAGAAACCGCATCAGCGCTCCGGGCCGCTCGGGGAACTCGAACCGGTAGAGGATTTCGTCGGCTGCGCCCGGCGCGCGGCCACCCACCAGATGGCGCACGTGCAGCTTCGCCATCTCGTTGTCGGTCAGGTCCTGCGCCGGCAGTCCGGCGCGCGCGAGCGCCTTCAGCAGTGCGCTGGTCTCGCGCCGGCTCTTCACCTCCAGCCCGACGAACACCAGCGCCTGCTCCGGATCGGCGTAGCGGTAGTTGAACTCGGTGATGTTGCGCGCGCCCAGCAGCGAGCAGAACGCCCTGAAGCTGCCCGGCCGCTCGGGAATGGTGACCGCAATGATGGATTCGCGCGCCTCGCCGATCTCCGCACGCTCGGCCACGAAGCGCAACCGGTCGAAGTTCATGTTCGCGCCGCAGGCGATCGCCACCAGCGTCCGGTCGCGCGCCCGCTCGCGCCGGGTCCACGCCTTCAGCCCCGCCACCGACAGCGCTCCGGCCGGCTCGAGAATGGAGCGCGTGTCCTCGAACACGTCCTTGATCGCGGCGCAGATCTCGTCGGTGTCCACGCGCACGATCTCGTCGACCAGCGTGCGGCAGAGGCGGAACGTCTCCTCGCCGACTTGCTTCACCGCCACGCCGTCGGCGAACAGCCCGACCTGCGCGAGCCGCACGCGATGACCGGCCGCGAGCGACTGGTACATCGCGTCGGAATCCACCGGCTGTACCCCGATCAGCCGGATCTCCGGGCGCAACCGCTTCACGTATGCACCGATGCCGGAGATCAGTCCGCCGCCGCCGATGGCGACGAAGATCGCGTCGATCGGCGCCGGGTGGCGGCGCAGGATCTCCATGCCGATCGTGCCCTGACCGGCGATCACGTCAGGATCGTCATACGGATGCACGAAGGTGAGCCGGCGCCGCTTCATCAGCGCGAGCGCGTGCGCATACGCCTCGTCATAGGTATCGCCGGCGAGCTCGACCTGCGCCCCGCGCGCGGCCACCGCCTGTACCTTGATCTGCGGCGTGGTCACCGGCATCACGATCGTCGCGCGGCAGCCGAGCTTCTGCGCGGCGAGCGCCACGCCCTGCGCGTGATTGCCGGCCGACGCCGCGATCACGCCGCGCCTGAGCGCCGCCGCGGGCAGGTTGACCATCTTGTTGTAGGCCCCGCGCAGCTTGAAGGAGAACACCGGCTGCATGTCCTCGCGCTTGAGCAGCACGCGGTTGGCCACGCGCGCCGACAGTGCCGGCGCCGGGTCGAGCGGCGTTTCCATCGCGACGTCGTAGACGCGCGCCTTGAGTATGCGTTCGAGATAGTCCCTGGGCATGGCTTTCGCGGTCGAGCGGCAGCGCACCGATTCCGGCGACCACCGGTGCGTCGGCCGCTGCTTCCTGCAATAATGATCGCACGCGGAGATGCCGGTGCGCTGAGGGCGCAGCGCCGGCGCGCCCACCGGGCTGCCGCATGCACGCACCGGGAGCCTTCGCGCAGACATGGCGTCGCAGAACGAACTCAAGCGCGCCGCCGCCCAGGCGGCGGTGGCCCACGTGCCGGAGGACGCGGTGATCGGCGTGGGCACCGGGTCGACGGTCGACTTCTTCATCGCCGAGCTGGCGAAGATGAAGGGCCGCATCGAGGGGGCGGTGTCCAGTTCGGAGGCGAGCACGGCAAAGCTCGCGGCCGCCGGTATCCGCGTGGTCGACCTGAACAGCGTCGACGAGCTCGCGGTGTACATCGACGGCGCCGACGAGATCAACGAACACCTGTACATGATCAAGGGCGGGGGCGGCGCGCTCACCCGCGAGAAGATCGTCGCCGCAGTGGCGCAGCGCTTCGTCTGCATTGCCGACGAGAGCAAGCTGGTCGGGGTGCTCGGACGGTTTCCGCTGCCGATCGAGGTCCTGCCGATGGCGCGCAGCCACGTCGCGCGCGCACTGGCGCGCCTCGGCGGCCAGCCGACGCTGCGCCAGGGATTCGTCACCGACAACGGCAATCCGATCCTCGACGTGCACGGCCTCAGCATCCTCGATCCGGTCGAGCTGGAGACCGAGCTCAACCAGATCACCGGCGTCGTGTGCAACGGCCTGTTCGCCCGGCGCCCGGCGGACATCGCCCTGATCGCTGGCGCCTCGGGCGTACGAAAGTTCGCGCGGTGAGCGCCTCCCGCCGCCCGCAATGCCGCTGTAACCTTGGGCGGCTAGCCTGTAGCGTCGTCCTTCGCAGGGGAGCACAGCGCCCATGAACCAGCATACCGCCAAGCAGTTCGACGCCGAACTGGAATCCGTGCGCGCCCGCGTGCTCCAGATGGGCGGCATCGTCGAGCACCAGATCACGCGCGCGATCGACGCGCTCTCCTCGGGCGACATCGAGCTGTGCGATCAGATCATCGACGCCGATCACCGCGTGAACGCGCTGGAGATCGAGATCGACGAGCAGTGCAGCCACATCATCGCCCGCCGGCAGCCTACCGCGATCGACCTGCGGATGATCCTCGCCGTGATCAAGACGATCACCGACCTCGAGCGCATCGGCGACGAGGCCTCCAAGATCGCGCGTATGGCCAAGAACCTGCACCAGCGCGACCAGATCCAGCTGCCGCGCTACCGCGACATCAAGCACGTGGCGAACATCGCCGTGGACATGCTGCGCCAGTCGCTCGACGCCTTCGCCCGGCTGGACGTGGTGGTACCGGCGAAGGTGGTGCGCCTCGACGAGCAGGTCGACGAGGAATTCAAGTCGATCGTGCGCAAACTGATCACCTTCATGATGGAAGACCCGCGCACGATCTCCTCGTCGCTGGAGATCCTGTGGGTGGCCAAGGCGATCGAACGCATCGGCGATCACGCGAAGAACATGTCGGAGTACGTCGTCTACCTGGTCAAGGGCAAGGACGTCCGGCACGTGAGCGCCGAGGAGATCGAGCGCGAAGTCGGTACATGACGGAACCGCCGATCCGCCGGGCTGCAACCGCGGCCGCGCCCCGGCACGGCGCGCCGCGATGAGCGAGCCGTCCACCCTCGCCGCGGTCGATCTGGGTTCGAACAGCTTCCACCTGCAGGTGGCGCGCGTGGTCGGCGATCAGCTCTATCCGCTCGACTCGCTGCGCGAACCGGTGCGTATCGGCGCCGGGCTCACGCCGGACAAGCGGCTGGACGAGGCGGCGCAGCAGCGCGGGCTGGCGGCGCTGCGCCAGTTCGGCGAGCGACTGCGCGGGCTGCCGAAGGAGGCGGTGCGCGCAGTGGGCACCAACACGCTTCGCGTGGCCAAGAACGCGAAGGAGTTCCTGGCACGGGCCGAGGCCGCTCTCGGGTTTCCCATCGAGGTGGTCGCCGGGCGCGAGGAGGCCCGACTGATCTATCTGGGCGTCGCGCACGGCCTGCCCCCATCCAAGGCTGCCCGGCTGGTCATCGACATCGGCGGCGGGTCGACGGAGTTCATCATCGGCTCCGGCCTGAAGCCGGCGCGGCTGGAGAGCCTGTACATGGGCTGCGTCAGCTACTCGCTGCGCCACTTCGGCGACGGAAAGCTCAACAAGGCGAACTTCCGCGCCGCCGAGACCGCCGCCGGCACCGAACTGCAGACGATCCGCAAGGCGTTTCGCCGCGGCGCGTGGCAGCAGGCGGTAGGCTCCTCGGGTACCGCGCGCGCGCTGGGCGAACTGCTCGAGTTCAACGGCTTCAGCGACAACGGCATCACGCTCGAGGGACTGGAACGGCTCAAGGCACAGATGATCCGCGCCGGTTCGATCGAACGGCTCGACTCGCTGGCGCTGGCCGGGCTGCGCGCCGATCGCGTGCCGGTGCTGCCCGGAGGGCTCGCGATCATGATGACCGCATTCTCCACGCTCGACATCCCGCAGATGCCGCTCGCCACCGGCGCGATGCGCGAGGGCGTGCTGTACGACCTCCTGGGGCGCGTACAGCACCACGACATGCGCGATCTGACGGTCGAGCAGTTCATGCACCGCTATCACGTCGATCGCGCGCAGGCGCGGCGCGTAGGCTCGCTCGCGCACGCGCTGCTGCGCGACCTGCTCGCCGGTCCGGCGGCGACCGCGGCCGGCGAGGCAGCAGCCGGCCAGCTGCTCGACTGGGCAGCGAAACTGCACGAGATCGGCATCTCGGTCGCGCACTCGGGCTATCACAAGCACACCGCCTACATCATCCGCAACGCCGACATGCCGGGCTTCTCGCGCAGCGAGCAGAGCCGGCTCGCCACGCTCGCACTCGCCCATCGCGGCTCGCTCGACAAGATGCAGGGCATGCTCGCCGAGCCGGTCGACGTCGCGCTCACCCTCGCCCTGCGCCTGTCGGCCGTGTTCAACCGATCGCGCACCGAAGCTGCGCTGCCGGCGCTGGAAGCCCGTTTCACCGGCAACGGCTGCCGACTCAAGCTGGAGCCGGACTGGCTCGCCGACAACCCGCTCACCGCCGCGCTGCTGCGCGAGGAGATCGCGCAGTGGCGCAAGGTCGGCGTGACGCTCGAGATACGGCCGCTGCAGGAGCTCGAGCAGGCTGCTGCCTGAGCAGCAGGCCGCAGCGCTGGGGCAGTGCGACGCTCAGGCGTCGTGCTGGCCGTCGATCAGGATGAACGCGACTGCGCAGTCGGCATCGGAACGGTTGCTCCACGCGTGGTTGGTGCCGCGCTGGATGATGATGTCGCCCTGCCTGCACAGCACTTCCGAATCGTCGAGCACCAGCCAGATCTCGCCCTCGAGCACGATGCCGTAGTCGACGGTGCGCGTCTTGTGCATCAGCGGATGGCGCACGTTCTCGGTGTGCTGCGACGCCTCGGCCGAGCCGACGGCGCCGAACGCGGCGCGTGCCTTCTCGCCGGTCAGGTTGTGGATGAAGGTCTTCTCCGGCGGAAAACGCACGATGCGAAAGACGTTGCCGCTGGCCGGGGGCTGCAGTGTCTTGACCTGCGCGGTGGCATCGGGCGCGTCGATCGCCATCGGCGTGCGGTCGCTCATCCACAGCTCGGTCATCGTCAGGCCGCCGCGCAGCTCGACGGTGCGCACGGCAGGAGCCGCGCGGTCCTCGATCACGACAGCGACGCCATTGGCGTCGTGACCGGTGACGATGCGGCGGTAGGGTTTGTGCATGGCGAGACTCCTCGTTCGACGCGGATCAGGGCGGCGGGAGCATAGCGCGGATGGGCTTAGACTCGCGCGCTCGTCCGCTGCCGCCGCGCCCGTCATCGCGCAGCGCCGGCGCCCGCCCCGACCGGCACGCTGCGGCGTGCTTCCCGCGCCATGCCGTTATCCGTCGTCTGGTTCAAGCGCGACCTGCGCATCGACGATCACCTGCCGCTCGCGCGCGCTGCCGAGCGTGGTGCGCTGATCGCGCTGTACGTGTACGAGCCTACCCTGCTGGCCTCGCCCGAGTACGATGCCTCCCACCTCGTGTTCATCGATCAGTGTCTGGCCGAGCTCGACGCGGCGCTGCGTGCGCGCGGCGGCGCACTCGTCTACCGTCGCGGCGAGATGGCTGAAGTGCTGAGCGCGCTGCACCGGACGCATCGCTTCGATGCGCTGTTCAGCCACGAGGAGACCGGCACCCGGCTCACCTGGGACCGCGACCGCGCGGTGGCCGCCTGGTGCCGCGCGCACGGCGTGACGTGGACCGAGATCGCCCAGAACGGCGTGGTGCGCCGGCTGCGCAGCCGCGACGGCTGGGCGCGGCGGTGGACGCAGCGCATGGCGCAGCCACTCACCG
>CANGUQ010000092.1 GCA_947456915.1 Betaproteobacteria bacterium | reverse complement strand
TCGCCGAGCGGTACCGGAACGTGAAGATCGTGCCGTTCGACGAGTTTCCTATCGTCTACGTCGGGGGTGACCACGCCTCGCAGAAACAGATCGCGCGCGAGATCGCGGCGCTCGCCCGCGAGAAAGGGGTCGACGCGATACTCACCGGCAACGGCGGATGAGGGACCTGCACTCCGGCCTCGGTGAGGCCGGCCGTCGAAGCAGAGAAGCTCGGCATCCCCGGCGTGGTCATCACCACCACCGGATTCACGAACATCGCGCGTACGGTGGCGAAGGCCGAGGGGCTGGCCGCGCTGCGCGTCGGGGAGTACCCCGGCGCGGTCGGCGTGCATGAGGAGGCGCTGATCGAGCGCAACGTCGAGCAGGTCCTGTTCCCGCGCATCGTCGAGGCGCTCACCGGGCCAGTGCCGCGTTCGGCTGGAGCGACGCCTGCGGCGACGGGCGCAGGCCGCCCGGCCAGCATCGCGTTCGAAGGCACGTGGGACGAGATCCAGGCGCACTTCCGTGAGCGCGAGTGGGCGGACGGGCATCCGTTCGTGCCGCCGACGCCGGGCAGGATCGAGGCCTTCCTGCGCCACACCGACCGCGATCCCGATGCGGCGGTGGCGGTTCTGCCGCCCGGCAACCTCACCGCGACCCCTCGCACCATCGCTGCCAACGGCGTGATGGCCGGGTGCCCGCCGCAATCGATGCCGGTGCTGATCGCGCTGGTCGAGGCGCTCGCGGACAACCGCTACAACCTCGCCAACATCGGCAGCACGTGGGGGGTCCTGCCCTACGTGCTGGTGACCGGGCCGGCCGTGCAGCACCTCGGCATGGAGAGCGGCGCCCACCTCATCTCGCGCGGCAGCAATCCGGCCATCGGTCGCGCACTCGGACTGATCGTGCGCAATCTCGCCGGCTTCCGGCTCGGTCGCAACTACATGGGCACCTTCGGCTACCCGGTGAACTTCGCGCTTGCCGAGAACCAGGCCGACTCCCCGTGGGAGCCCTACCACGTCGAGAAAGGGCTCGGCTCCGGCGACAGCGCGGTCACTGTCGGGGCCACGGTCACCTGGGGCTGGCCGCCGGCAATCTACGGCACCGCCGACAAGACCGCCGCGCAGAGCGCGCTGGAATTTCTCGCCCTCGAGTGCACGAAGAAGCCCTGCCTCGCCCGGCTCGCCGAGCGTGGCCCGCGCGCCTTCCGCAACATGATCACGGTGCTGCTCGCCCCGCCGATCGCGCGCTCCCTCGCGCAGGCCGGATACTCGCGGCAGGACATCCGGGAGTATCTGTACGAGCACGCCCGCGTGCCGTACCGGGAGCTCGAATTCCTGCTGAAGTACGGTCACTCCGAGGCGTTCACCATCCCCGATGCGATCGAGCGCGGACTGTACCCCGAGGCGTACCGGGTCGGGCCGGACGAACGGGTGCGCGTGCTGCCCTCGCCGGACGTGGTGGAGATCGTCGTGTGCGGCGACCCGCACCGCAATCGCGCGATGGTGCTCTGGGGCGGCTACGCGAATCCGGTCACGCGCAAGGTGATCGTCGCGCAGCCGCGCTGAGGGCGGTGCGATGAAGCTCTCGCAACTGCGGTGCGTCCTCGAAGTGCACCGCTGCGGCAACCACGTCTCGGCCGCAGCAGAGGCGCTGCACACCTCGCAGCCCGGCATCAGCAAGCAGGTGAAGCTGCTCGAGTCGGAACTCGGCTTTCCAGTGTTCCAGCGCCGCCGCAACCGCCTCATCGGGGTGACCGAACCCGGCCGCGAAGCGCTCGAACTCGCGCGCCGCATCCTCGATGACGTCGACGCGCTGAAGGCGCTGCGCGATGACTGGGTGGACCGCGAGACCGGAACGCTCACCGTCGCCACCACCCACACCTACGCGCGCTACGTGCTGCCCGCGGTGATCTCGCGCTTCGTTCGCCGCTATCCCGGCGTACGGCTGGGGCTGCAGCAGGGCAATCCCACGCAGATCTGCGAGGCGGTGGAGGCCGGCGAAGCCGACGTGGCGATCGGCACCGAGGCCATGCGCCCGTTCCCCGGCCTTGCGATGCTGCCCTGCTTTCCGATCGAGCGCAGCCTCGTCGCGCCGCGCGGACATCCGGTGCTGCGGGTGCGCACGCTGACGCTGGAGGCGATCGCACGCTGGCCGCTCATCACGCACGACCAGACCCGCAGCGGCAGCTGGCGCGTCATGGAAGCGTTCCGCCGCGTCGGGATCGAGCCCAACGTCACGTTCAAGGCGGTCGATGCCGACGTGTGCAAGACCTACGTCGAGATGGGGCTGGGCATCGCTATCCTGGCCACCGTGGCCGTCGACCACCGGCGCGACACGGCGCTCAGCGCACGCGACGCAAGCCACCTCTTCGAGTCGAGCACGACCTATGTCTCGTTGCGGCGCAACGCTTACCTGCGCAGCTACGTCGCCCACTTCGTCGGACTGCTCGCCCCCGAGCTCGGCCCCGAGATACTGCGCGCGGAGATGCGTGGCACCGAGGGGCGGCGGCCGCACCGCGGCGCGACGCGCGCGCCCCGCGCATGAGCCGCGGACATATCAAGGAGCCGAATGCATGACCACACGAACCTGCGGACAAACGAGTCCGGCAACGGGAAGCGGGACGTGGCGCGCCTGCCGGGCCGCTGCGCGTATCTGCGCGGTGTCGGCGATGCTGCCGGCGCTCGCGATGCCTGCGATTGCCCAATCGGCGCAGTGGCCGTTGCGGCCGGTAAGGATCGTCTATCCGTTCGCGGCCGGCGGCGGCGGCGATCTCGTGGCACGTACGCTCGCCACCGAACTGTCGCGCGACCTCGGCCAGTCGTTCCTGGTCGACAACCGCGCCGGCGGCAACGGCAACATCGGCACCGAGGTGGTCGCGCGCGCGCAGCCCGACGGCTACACGCTGCTGGTCACCACCAACGCGACGATCGCCATCAACCCGCAGCTGTTCCGCAAGGTCGTGACGTACGACCCGGTGAAGGACTTCGCGCCAGTGACGCTGCTCGCCTCGCAGCCTTTTGCGCTCGTCGCACACCCCTCGCTGCCGGCGAAGACGGTCCTCGACCTGATCGCCATCGCCCGCGCGAAGCCCGGGACGCTCAACTACGCGTCCTCGGGATCGGGCGGCGGCGCGCACCTCGCAGGCGAGATGCTGCGCACCTTCGCCGGGATCGACCTGACCCACGTGCCGTACAAGGGCAGCAATCCCGCGCTCGCGGCGCTGGTCGGCGGGCAGGTGCAGTTCATGTTCGTCGCGATTCTCGCCGCGACGCCGTTCATCGAACAGGGCAAGCTGCGCGCGATCGCGGTGAGCACGCGCACGCGCAGTGCAGCGCTTCCCAACGTGCCCGCGGTGGCCGAGACGCCGGGGCTGGAGAAGTTCGAGTCCGACCTCTGGTACGGTCTGCTCGCGCCCGCGCGCACGCCCCCCGCCATCATCGACCGTCTGTACACGGCGACCCGCGCGGCGCTGTCGCGCCCCGAGATCCGCAACCGCTTCGAAGCGACCGGCACCACTCTGGTGCTCGACACGCCCAGGGCGTTCGCGCAGCAGATCCGCGAGGACATCGCACGCTGGGGCGGCGTCATCGCAACGGCGAAGATAACTCCCGAATACTGAGCGCAGACCGCGAGCAGCGGCCCACCGAGCGTTCGCCCGATCAGCCAACCACCGCGTGCTCGGTCGTGAAACGCTGCATCCTCACCGGATCGAGTTCCACACCGAGCCCCGGCGATACGGGCACCTCCAGCACACCGCGCGAGAGGTCTGGCTTCGCGGTGACGATGTCATCGCGCGTCTTGAGCGGCCCGACGCACTCGATGCCTTCGATCACGTTCGCAGCGGTCGCCGCGACGATCATCTCGGCGGTCGTGCACACACCCAGCCCGTAGCCGTGCCCGATCACGCAGGGCATGCCTGCCGCCTCGGCCGTGGCGATCATCCGGCGGGTGGCCAGCAGCCCGCCCTGCTTCATCACCTTGACCTTGACGATGTCCGCTGCCCCGGCGCGAATGATCGCGATCAGGCTCGAATGGTCGATCAGCGCCTCGTCGGCCATCAGCGGCACGCCCACCGCATTCGAGCGCGCGCGCACCCGCGCGAGTGCAGCGAGGTCATCGCCCGGAATCGGCTGCTCGTAGAGCTCGAGCCCGAGACCCGCGCAGCGCTCGACGAAGGCGATCGCGTCGGCTTCGCCGTAACCCTCGTTGCCATCGGCGCGGATGCGAAAGGCGCTGTCGGTGGCCTCGCGCACGGCGCGAACCCGGGCACAGTCCTGTTCGAGGTCGCCACCGACCTTCACCTTGCACGAGCGGAAGCCGGCCGCGTGCCAGTGCGCCGCTTCGCGTGCTGCATCCTCCGGCGACAGCATCCCGATCCACGCATTGAACCGCACCTCGCTGCGCACCGCGCCGCCGAGCAGTTCTGCCATCGACAGTCCCGCCCGGCGCGCGGTGAGATCCATGCAGGCCATCTCGAGCGCAGCCTTGGCGTCGAGCAGCGCCGGATCGATCGCATCGAAGCGGGCCATCATGCGGTGGACGTTCGCCGCGGGCATGCCAAGCAGGGCCGGACCGAAACGGTCGCGCACCGCGGCAAAGTGATCGGCGACCGATTCGCGCGAGTAGCCGGGCGAGGGATCCACGTTGCCGGTACCGATGCCACCCGTGGCATCGTGCACCTGGACGACGAGGCTGCGCTGCACCTCGCGCACGCCGTGCGCAGTCTGGTAGGGCTGGGTGAGCGGCACGGCGACGATGCTCGCTTCGATGCGCACGATGGTCATCGGCAGGCTCCAGATTCGGTCGGGAAGGAAGACAGCGGGCTGCTCACTCCGGCGACATGCCGATCTGCCGGACGAGCTTCGCGTAGCGCTCGAGGTCGCTCTTCACGCGCGCGGCAAACTCGTCGAGCGACCCGGGCAGCGGATCGAGACCGTTCGTCTCCATCGTCCGCCGCGTATCGGCGTCGCGCAACGCGCGCACGGCTTCGCCGTGGATGCGTTCGGCAAGGTCACGGCGCAGCGTCCCGGCCGCGAACAGGCCGATCCACGGGTTCATCTCGAAACCGGGCAGATTGGCGGCCTGGGCAAGCGGCGGCACGTCGGGCAGCGTCGGCTGACGCGCGAGCGTCGACACACCCAGCGCCCGCAGTCGTCCGGCCTTGATCGGACCGATGACGTTCGACATCGTCGCCGTCGAGGCGACCACTTCGCCCGCCAGCAGCGCCGTCATCGAAGGCGGGCCGCCGCGGTAGGGAATGTGGTTGAGCTGGATACCGGCAGCCGAGGCGAACGCCTCCATGCCGAAATGGGGCGAACTGCCATTGCCCGAGGACGAATAGTCGAGCCGGCCGGGCTTCGCCCTGGCCAGCGCGATCAGGTCGCGTACCGTCTTCACCGGCAGCGACGGGTGCACGACCAGCACCCAGGGCTGGCCGGACAGGAACGCGAGCGGCGTGAAGTCCTCGATCGTGCGATACGGCAACGACTTGTACGTGCTGGCGTTCGACAGGTGCGTGGCCGAGTGGACCATCAGCGTGTAGCCGTCTGCCGGCGCCGCCGCCACCACCGCGGCGCCGATCGTGCCCGATGCTCCGGCGCGATTCTCGACGACGAACGGGACGCCGAGATTGGCCGACATGCGCTGCGCCACCGCACGGCCGACGATGTCGTTGGTGCCGCCCGCCGGCCACACCACGATCACGCGCACCGGCTTTGCCGGCCACTGCTGCGCGTGAGCGCCAGCCGCCGCAGGCACCAGCGCGACGGCGAGCATCGCGCGCACGAAGCCTCTGTCCATCGTTCTCCTCCGTTTCGCCCCAGAGCAGCCGGCACACGCTCTGCGGCGCGGGTCCGGTACAGCGATCGGTCCGTCCCGTCGCGCTCAGGCGCTCGGGCGCCCGTCGATGACCGTGGTGCGCAGCAGGTAGCGGCGCTCGTTCTCGTCGAATGCGGTGCGCTTGTGCATCGTGCAGCGGTTGTCCCACATCACGAGGTCGCCGACCTGCCACGTCTGGAACCACGACGGACGCGCGCAGGCGTGCGCCCAGAGGGCGTCGAGCAGTGCCTCGCTCTGTTCGAGCGGCAGCCCCATCACGTACCCGTTCGGGCGCCGGCCGAGAAACAGCGCGCGACGTCCGGTCTCCGGATGGCGGATCACGATCGGATGCACGGCGCCGGGCGACAGGCGAACGTCGGTGACCGGCTGGAAGCCCTTGCGCAGCTGGCCGGCGCTGTTGTAGCTCGCGTCATGCTTGATCTGCCGCCCTTCGACGATCGACTTGAGTTCGGCCGGCAGCGACTCGTAGGCCGCGTACATGTCGATGAACCCGGTCTCGCCACCGGTCTTCGTCACTTCGATGCCGTAGAGCAGCGCCGCCGACGGCGTGATGTCCTGATACGACATGTCGGTGTGCCATACGGCCTCGCCGAAGCCCAGGCTGCCGATCGGCGCGCCGTCGACCTTGATGTTGGACATGACGGCGAGATCCGGATAGCCCTCGATCCACTCGCTGCCCTTCGTGTTGATCGGCGCGCGCTCGAGCCTGCCCAGGCGCCGGCTGAACGCGAGCAGCGCATCCTTGGTCAGCTGCTGCCCGCGGAACCGCAGCACCATGTGCTGCAGCCACGCGTCGCGCAGCGCGCGCACCGTGTCGTCGGGCAGCGGTGCCGCGAGGTCGATGCCGATCACGTCGGCGGCGATGCCGGGCCCGAGCGGGACCACATCGAACGGCCGGGTGGCGTTCCCGGATGCGGTGGTGGCAACGGCTTGCATGCGTGTCCTCCCGGAGTCGATCCTGTGATGCCGAGTGTACTCCGCCGGAAGGGTCGAACCGTGCGCACGAGCGGGACGCCGGCCGACGCTGCGCGTCACCGCAGGTGTCGCTGCAGAGGCGACGCCGCGCGCGTACCCACGCCGGAGGCCAGCCGTGTCCGCGAACACCGAGCCACGTCGCAGCTCGCCTTGCTCGACCCGTCACGGTCTTCCTCGGTCGTGCGCCTCGCACGATCGGCGCAGCAGATCAGCCGAGGATTCATCGGCGCCCGCGGGCAACACGCGCGCCGCGCGATGCGACGCCAGCCCGGCTGTGGCTTGTCCCTGTGCCTGCTCAGCTCGGCTTCAGCCCGATCGCGCGGATCACCTTCGCCCAGCGCGCCACCTCGGCGCGGACGAACGCTGCCGCCTCCTCCGGAGTCGAGGACTCGGGAATCGCTGCGTCGGCGAGCAGCCGTTCACGGTACACGGAGCTCGCGACCACCGCGACGAGTTCCCGGTTCATCCGGTCGATCACCCGCCGCGGCGTGCCGCGCGGCGCGACGACGCAGTACCAGATGGTTGCGTCGAAACCCGGATAGCCCGCCTCGGCGATGGTCGGCACCTCGGGCAACGCCGGCGAGCGCTTCGCGCTGGTGACGGCGAGCATCCGCAGCCGGTTGAGCTTCACCATCGGCAGCAGCGTCGGTGGCGGCGTGACGATGATGTCCACCTCGCGCGACAGCACCGCCGCGAGCGCAGGCCCGCCGCCGGAGTAAGGCACGTGCAGCAGCTGAATGCCGGCGGCGCTGGCGAGCATCTCGGTGGCGAGGTGGTTGCCGCTGCCCAGCCCCGAGGTGCCGTACGTGAGCTTGCCGGGCTGCGCGCGCGCGAGCGCCACGAGCTCCTTCAGCGATGCTGCCGGCACCTGCGGATTCACCGCGACGGCGGACGGCGCCCTGGCGACCATCGAGATCGCCGCGAAGTCATTCTGTGGATCGTAGGGCAGCTTGCCGGCGTAGAGCGTGACGTTGATCGCCAGGGTGGGCGTTGCGCCCATCAGCAGCGTGTAGCCGTCGGGCGCAGCCTTCGCGACGAGGTCCGCGCCGACGATGCCGTTGGCCCCGGGCCGGTTGTCGACGAGGACCTGCTGGCCGAGCGGATCGGACAGCCGCTGCGCGATGATCCGCGTGTACGCATCGAGCGAACCGCCGGGCGGCACCGGCACGACGAGGCGCAGCGGCTTCTCGGGCCAGTTCTGCGCGACCGCGGGAGCGCTGGCGACCGTGCACCCGGCCATCAGCGCCACGGCGGATACCCGCACCCGGCCCGCGGCAGCGCTCACCCGACCTCCGTCACGATCAGCGCGCCGTGCCGATGGACTCGGGCGATCTGTCCGGGCAGCAGCAGCGTGGTCGAGTCGAGCTGCACCACGATCGCCGGGCCCTCGATGGCAGCCCCCGCCCCCAGCCGGCTGCGCTCGTAGACGGGGACGTCGGTCCGACCCGAAGCGAATGCGACGGTCTGCGTGCCGATGCGCGCATCGGCCACCGGCCCTGCCTCGGGAAGCGTCTCCGCCGCAACCGTCGGCAGCATGCCCACAGCATCGACGCGCAGCGTCACGATCTCCACGGCAGTGCCGCGCAGCGCGAAGCCGTACAGCCGCTCGTGGGCCGCGTGGAAGCCGTCGAGCAGCGCGTCGACCGGACCGGCCCTGCCGGCTGCCTCGCGCCACGGGACGTCGAGTTCGAAGCCCTGGTCCTTGTAGCGCAGGCTGGCCTGCGGCAGCAGCAGGCGCGCGGCGGGCGGCACGGCCTCCGCCTCGAGCCAGGCGTTCGCCTCGGCGGCGAGTTCGTCCAGCACGGCGCCGAGCCGCGGAACGTCGTAGTGGCCGGCGCGCTGCAGACAGGTACGCGAGAACTCCGCGCGCAGATTGGACGCGAGCAGCCCCAGTGCGGACAGCACGCCGGGCGCCGGCGCGATCAGCGTGGTGGTGCAGCCGATCAGCCGCGCGAGCGGCCCCGCGTGCAGCGGGCCCGCACCGCCGAACGGCACGAATGCGAGCGACGCGGGATCGACGCCGCGTTCGATCGACACGACGCGCATCGCGCCGACCATGTTGTTGTCGACGACGGCGAGGATGCCGCGCGCTGCGTCGTCGACGTCGAGGCCGAGCGGAGCAGCGACGCGCTGCGCGATCGCGCGTCGTGCGCCGTCGACGTCGAGGGCGAAGGTGCCGCCGAGCAGATACGGCGGCAGATGGCCCAGCGCGACGTGCGCATCGGTCACCGTCGGCTCGGTACCGCCGCGGCCATAGCAGACCGGACCCGGGCGTGCGCCCGCGCTCTGCGGACCGACGGTCAGTGTCCCGGCTTCGGTCACCCGCGCGATGGACCCGCCGCCTGCCCCGATCGTCAGGACATCGACCATCGGCAGCCCGACCCGCCAGCCCCCGATCGTGCCTGCAGTCGTCAGGCGCGGCTGACCGTCCTCGATCAGAGCGATGTCGGCGGACGTGCCGCCGATGTCGTTGGTGAGCAGATCGCGGAACCCGGCCGCAGCGCCGACGAACGCAGCGCCGACCACGCCTGCCGCCGGCCCCGACAGCGCAGTGTCTACCGGCCGCCGCCGCGCGCTGGCCGTGCTGGCCGCGCCACCGCTGGATTTCATCAGCAGCAGCGGCGCGGCGATCCCGCACGCCGCGGTACGCGCCTCGAGCCGTTCGACATAGCCCGACACTGCAGGCATCACATAGGCATTGAGCACTGTCGTCACGCAGCGCTCGTACTCCCGGAACACCGGCAGCACGTCGCACGACGCAGTGACCCGGGCAGCAGGATGGGCCGCACACACCAGCGCCGCGACGCGCCGCTCGTGGTCGGCGTTCGCATAGCTGTGCAGCAGGACGACCGCGACGGTGTCGATGCCGGCCGCCGCGATCTCGGCGGCGACGCGCCCGACCTCGGCCGGATCGAGCGGTTCCACCTCGGCGCCGGTCGCATCGAGCCGACCGCCGACCTCCCAGACGTGCTGCGGCGGGATCGGTCGCGGCGGCTTCACCCACGTGAACAGATTGGACTTGCGCGGGATGTCGTGCCGGCCGATCTCGAGGATGTGGCGAAAGCCGCGCGTGACGACCAGCGCGACCGGTGCGCCCTTGCGCTCGAGGATGAGATTCGTGGCGACCGTCGTTCCGTGCAGCACCCGCTGCACGTGCGCCGCAGCAGCGCCGGCAACCGCGAGTCCGGCGGCGACGCCCTCGCCGAAGCCGCGCGACGGATCGTCGGGCGTCGAAGCCGTCTTCGTCACCGACAGCCGGCCAGTCGCCGCGTCGAGCAGCGCGACGTCGGTGAACGTACCGCCGGTATCGACGCCGATCAGGGTGCCCGCCTGTGCAGTGTCTGCGGAACGAGCGCTCATTCGAGACTGTCGCGATAGCCGTGACGATGGAACAGCGCGGCCGCCGGCCGGTCCGTGCGCCGCCGGGCGGTCGCCGGGCCGTCGACCGCGCGGCCGCTGTCGGTGAGCACCACCCCGTAGTGTTCGAGCGCGCGTGCCGGGCTCACATAGCCGCCCAGCACGTCGGCCAGCACCCGTTCGGGTTCGCGGTCGAACGGGTGTCCCCAGCCCCCGCCTCCGCCGGTCTCGATGCGGATCACGTCGCCGCGGCGAAGGACGTTGCCGTCGGACAGCGGCGGCAGGATGCGCTCGTCCGGGCGCCCCGGATTGACGGTCGCGCGGCCGGACCCGGCACAGTGACCGCCGTTGACACCCCACGGCGGATTCGCGTCCCCCTCGATGCGCACGGCGACCGTCACCTCGTCGCACAGCACCTCCATCTCGCGCACGACGCCGCAGCCGCCGCGCCAGCGTCCAGCGCCACCGGTGTCGCGATGGATGCCGTAGTGCCGCACACGCAGCGGATAGGCAGCCTCGACGAACTCCGCCGGGTAGTTCTCCTGCGCGACCAGATAGATCGCATCGTGACCATCGGCCGTCGGGCGCGCGCCGTACCCGACCGCGACGCCGTCGGACATCAGGAAGCGCGCGCCCTGCGCGTCGCGCCCGCGCACGTTCCAGATCACGTAGCCCGAGTGTGCCGCCGGCAGCTTGCCGCCCGAGGCGACGGCCAGCAAGCCCAGATAGGCGCCGAGATTGCGCATCTTGGTGATCGACCGCTGGCCGAGCGCGGCGGGAAAGCG
>CANGUQ010000091.1 GCA_947456915.1 Betaproteobacteria bacterium | reverse complement strand
TGCGAACGGGATCAGCATGCGGATCGGCCGGGTCGGATAGGCGGCACCGGACTGGGCGTACGCGGCGTGCGCCCCGGCCAGCGCAGCGACCAGCGCAAGCGCGCAGACCGACCTTCGGGGACGCAGCCACCTGCTCGCGCCAGCCGCGCAGCCGGACCACGAGCGCGTGCGCCTGGCGCCGGTCGGCGCCCGCGCCCCTGCCTGCCTCACACCTCCCACGTCAGTGCACCGCAGCTTCGGCCGCGACGTGCCCGCAGGGCGTGCCGAGCACGGTCGTGCGCTCCATGTGACGGCGCTGCGCCGGATCGTAGTCGCCGAGCGCGACATGCATCGTGCAGCGGTTGTCCCAGATCACGATGTCGTCGGGTTGCCACTGATGGCGGTAGAGGAACTGCGGGCGCGTCGCGTGCCTGATCAGATAGTCGATCAGCGGCCGGCTCTCCTCCTGCGTCATGCCCTCGAACGACTTGACCTTCTCGCCGATGTACAGCGCCTTGCGTCCGGTCTCGGGATGGGTGCGCACCACCGGCTGCGCAACCGGAGGATTGAGTCGCCGGTTCTCCTGCTCCCACGCCGGGTCCACGCCTGCATTCTTGCGCTCCGGCCGGTGGATGCCGTGCAGATCCGCGATCAGCTTCTGCATGCCCGCCGACAGGGCCTCATAGGCGGCGTACATGTTGGCGAACATCGTGTCGCCACCGACCGGAGGCACCTTGGCTGCGCGCAGCAGCGACCCCAGCGAGGGCACCAGCGTGAACGACATGTCGGAGTGCCAGAGCTGGCCGGTATAGCGCGAATTCGACGGCGACCCGTCGGCCTGCGGCACGTTGGTAACCATCAGCAGTTCCGGGTACTGCGGATGCCGATCGCGGGGCAACGCCTCGTGACGGTCGAGTTCGCCGAAGCGGCGGCTGAACTCGATGTGCTGCTCGCGGGTGATCTTCTGGCCGCGGATCAGCAGGATCCCGTGATCGAGAAAGGCGCGGTAGATCTCGCCGAAGCTCGACTCCGACATCGGCCGGGTCAGATCGATTCCGAGCACTTCCGCCCCGAGCGCATAGGACAGCGGGCGCAGCGCGACAGCCATGACGACTTCTCCCCCCCGATGATCGTTTTATGCCCAGTCTAACCCCGGAGGTCAGCAGCCACAACGGCACAGCCCGCAGCAGACCCGCCTGCGCTGGCCGCGACGCAGCGCACGAGACCGTCCGCAGCAGGAATCCGGCGGCACGCTGCCGGCGCAGCGGGCCAGCATCGCACGAGGCCTGTCGTGGCCTGCGGGTGTATGCTTGAAGCCTGCAGTGTCATGACCAACCCCATGCCCCGCGACTCCCGTACTCCCCTGCTCGTTCGAGCACTGCTGTTTGCCGCAGTGTCGATCACGTGCAGCGGGGCAGCGCTGGCACAGGACACGCAACGCGGACGATTGCTCTACGAGAACACCTGCACCGGCTGTCACAGTCGCAGCGTATTCGCGCGCAAGGACCGCATCGCGAGCAACTATGACGAGATCCGGCGGCAGGTCGAACGCTGGCGCGCGCAGACCGGCGCGCCATGGACGGCCTCCGAGATCGAAGACGTGACCGCCTGGCTCAATCAGGCGGCCTATCGGTTCAAGCCACCGCCGGGCTGAGCGTCCGGCGTGCCGGTTTTCCCTGTCCGCCGCTTGCACTGCGGCCATCCCCGACCCATGTGAGCAGCATCGACCGCAGTTCGATCAACGAGGAGACCTCCATGTTCAAGAAGATTCTGGTACCGATCGACGGCAGCAAGACCTCCCATCAGGCGCTGAAGCAGGCGGCGGCGTTCGCGGCCGAACAGGAGGCGACCCTGCGCATCCTGCACGTGCGCGAAGTGTCGGTGCTCGCCGACATGTACGCCGCCCAGGCGGCATCGGGCATGATGGCTGCGCCGAACGTCAAGGCGCTGGAGAAGTTCGAGGCGGATCTCGACAAGCGTGCCGAAACGCTGCTCGAGAGCGCGCAGGCGCTTGCGAAGAAGGCAGGCGTGGCCAAGGTCGAGGGCAAGATGGTGAACGCCGGCACCCGGCGCGCTGCCAAGCTGATCGTCGATGACGCCGCCAAGTCGAAGGCCGACCTGATCATCATGGGTACGCACGGGCGCTCCGGGTTCGATCACCTGGTGTTCGGCAGCGTCGCCGAAGGCGTGATGCGCGGCGCAACCGTGCCGGTGATGCTGATCCGCACCGCGAAATAGCAGCAATCCGGGTACGGCCGCAGACGGCCGTACCCTTGTGCCGTGACGGATCAGTCCGGCGGCCGAATGCCCTGCTCGCGGGTGGTGCACGTCCAGCGGGCAACCTCGCCTGCCAGCAACGGTTGCGCCTCGCGCGGGAACGGGAAGCGGCAGTACCGCATTCGGTCCGGCACCACCGCAGCCCTGACGGTGCCGCGCGCGAACACCGCCCGGATGCCGGACGCGTCGCGCGCCTCGACCGCGGAGTTGATCATCTGCGCATCCGGCAGGATGTGGCGGCCGTCCGTGATCGTGGGGGCGCCGTGATGGATCCGGTCGAGCGCTCCGAGCAGGTTGGCAACGCGCACGTCCTGCGCGGCAGGGTGCGTGGCGAGGTTCCGGTGCACGGTGCCGTGGTCGTCGCGGCCGCTGGCGCAGTCTGCGCCGATGCCCCGCAGCGGAAACTCCCGGGTGTGGAGTGCGCGTTGACGAAACCGGGTGTCACGATGCCGTCGGTCACATCGAACGGCTCGGCGCCGGGCACATCGACACTGCGGGCGACGGCCTCGCTGCGGCCGCCCTCGACCGGGAGGTCGGTCACCTGCCGGTTGCCGCTCTGCGGGTCCATCGACACCGGCGCGGCGTTGCGGATCAGGGTGCGTTGCACGCGTCCGCCCGTGCGGTCTCGGGGCGCTGCGATCAGCGCGGGCGCGGACGCAGCAGCGCCGTGCTGACGCCGTCGACCGAGTCGACGCCCACCAGCGCCAGATCGCGGTCGATCTCCTCGCGCAGCAGCTTCACCGCGTGACGCACGCCAGCCTCGCCCGCCACGGCGTTGGCGAACAGGAACGGCCGGCCGACGAACACGAACTGCGCGCCCAGCGCGAGCGCCTTCAGCACGTCGGTGCCGCGACGCACGCCACTGTCCATCATCACCGTCATCGATCCCGCCGCCGCGGCGATCTCCGGCAGCACGCGCAGCGGCGCCACGGCGCCGTCGAGTTGCCGCCCGCCGTGGTTCGACACGATCACGCCGTCCACGCCGTGCCCGGCAGCGATGCGCGCGTCCTCGGCGCACAGCAGGCCCTTCACCACCAGCCTGCCCGGCCACAGGCTGCGGATCAGCGCGAGGTGCCGCCAGCTGAACCGGTCGCGCTGCGCGCGCTCGCGCACGGCGACCCGCGACACCAGGGGCACGCGAGTCGAACCCATGTTCTCCGAGTGCGGCATGCCGTGCACGTACAACGTGCGCAGGGCAGTACCGAACAGCCAGCGCGGGTGGGTAATGCCCTGCCACGCCAGACGCAACGTCGGGCGCAGCGGCGCGGAGTAGCCGTTGCGCACGTTGTTCTCGCGGTTGGCCGCCACCGGCACGTCGGCGGTGACCACCAGCGTGTCGTAGCCGGCAGCGCCGACGCGCTCGACCAGCCTGCGGATCGCACCCTCCTCGCCCGGGATGTAGCCCTGGAACCAGGCGGTCGGGCCGACCGCCTTCACGTCTTCCAGCCGGGTGAGCGAGGCACCGCTCAGAATCATCGGGATGTTGGACACCGCCGCAACCCGCGCCAGCACGCGATCGCCGTCGAAGCCGCCGAGCGAAGTACCGCCCATGGGTGCAAAGCCGAACGGCGCGTCGTACGTGCGGCCGAACAGCGTGCGCTGCTGCGAGCGAACCGACACGTCGACCATCACCCGCGGCACGAACGACCAGTCGTCGAACGCCTCGCGATTGGCGCGCAGCGAGGCATTGGTCTCCGAACCGCCGCTCGCGTAGCCGAAGATCGGTCGGGGCAGGATGCGCGCGGCCTGCGGTTCGAAGTCGTCCAGCGCGAGCATGCGCTGCAGGATGCGCGGCGTGCGCGCGGAGGGCGCAGGCGCGGAAGTCGCGACCGCCGCGCCCGACGGCAGCGGTACCTGCTCGCCGCGGCTCGTTGGTGAAATCGCCTCAGGCACACCGGACATCTCGACTCCAGAATGCACCACGTGGTGACGCGACCGAATCCCCGGCCGTCATCTTACCCGCCCAGCCAAGGCCGCACTTCCGCCTTCGCGTGCCGCCGCTGCCACGCCCCGCAGCGCGTCAACGCAGACCACACCTGCCGCCGCGCCGGACGCCGCCCGGCCGCCGCGCTACTTCAGCCGCGGGTGATCCGCGCGCCCCGTCGGCTTGCGCCACAGCAGCCGGTTGGTGAGATCGTAGAACCGCTCCTCGGAGTCAAGCGCAGCCACCGTGAGCATCGCCGGCGGCGACCAGTGCACGCCGTTGAAGGCGAACAGACCGACGTCGACGCGATTGGTCCAGTTGGTCTGCCCTCCCGGCTGCACTGGTTCGAACTGGAACCGCCGCGGATAGGTGACGACCACCCGCACGCTGCGCCCCTGCGGGTCGAGCGGTTCGATCCGCGCGAACTTCTGGCCGCGCAGCACGACCCAGCGGAACTCGAGCGGCCGGCCGTTCAGGTCCACGCTGTCCTCGGCCGACAGCACCACCTCGCGCGGATGGTCCTCGCGCCGCCAGATGCGGTGCACCGCCCACGCATTGGTCGCGAGCTGTTCGCGATCTGCTGCCGAGAACTCCTCGCGCACCACGCGCAGCCGCGCGAGGGCGGGAACGTCGGCGACGGTGATCGCATTGGCGGACTGCGCCAGCTCGAGCAGCTTCGCCTCGGTCAGATCGGCGGCGATCGGGAATACGCCGGTCGCATGCGCAGCTCCGGTCAGGTAGTCCGCGTCGCTGCCGACGCGGTTGCGCCGCAGCAGAAGCTGCGTGATCGGCGCGAGCAACCCCTGCTCTACCAGCCGCATCTTCACGTCCGGCCGCAGTGCCGACCAGACCACCAGCGTGCGGGCGACCTCTCCCATCTCCGAACCCGACGAACCGACGGTGATGCTGCTGTAGGCCGCGTTGTAGTGGAACAGGTCGCCCGCGCCGAAGATATCGACGTGCGCCGGGTACCAGAGCACGTGATTGGCCTCGTACACGCGCACCTTCGCGTCGAACTCGGCGTTGGTGAACGAGAAGAAACGGTCCATGTTGGCCGCGTTCGGGCCCTGGTAGTAGACCGACGCGTTGCCGACGACATTGCGCGTCGGCCACGGCGACATCAGAGTCGCGTGCCCGCCGGCCAGTGCGCGCAGCTGCCGGGAGTGATTCGCGATCGGAAAGCTGGCATGCCCACCGTCCCGATTGTTGTAGAAGTCCTCGAGGTGCCCTGCTGCTTCGCCCTGCGCCCAGCGCTCGCGCACGAACCTGCACCAGCTGCTCGCCGGCTCGCACGGCTCGGGCGTGTCGGACGGCAGCCGTATCTCCACCGGCAGCACCAGCTCGCGCACGCGACCACCCGGCTCCTCGGCCCGGATGCCGATCCGCCACAGGCCGAAATTGCCCGGAGAGATCTCCTGCCAGCGCAGTTCTCCGGCCGGGCTGATCCAGAGATTGCGCGACAGGAAGCTCGGGCTGCCGTTGCGCGTGGCCCCGCTCAGCGTGAAGCGCGCGTTCGCCAGCGCCGGAAGCAGGCGCGGCAGATCGACGGTGAGGGTCTTGCCATTGTCGCGAGCGAGCGTGAAGTTCTTCGCGGTGTCGGCCTCGGTCTGCACCACCCTGCGCTCGAGCCCCGCCGGGCTGCCGGACGGCTCCCTGCCGGGGGCGGCGGACTTGCCAGATGCTGCCTTCGTCGGTGCCTGCGCCCACGACATCGCCGGTACCGTCGCAGCGCCTGCAGCGAGCACGAGCACAGCGAGCCCGAGCCGCAGCCGCGGGGCGCATGACATCGAGCGGGGCAGCTGCGCTGGCGTGATCACGCCGGAAGTCTATACTTCCGCCGCTCGCTGCAGCAGGCTCGGGAGGTTCCGCGCGCGGCGCGGGCACCCGGCGCCGTCCGACGCGGACACCGCAGCGGCCGGCAACAGGCTGCAGGCCGGAGGAGGAATCATGTTCGATGCCGCGCGGGCCGCGCCCGGGCCAGTGATCGCTGCCATGCTGGTCGCCGCCACGCTGGCCGGCGGCAGCCGCGCGCTGCCGGCCGAGGGCTGGCCGGCGCGGCCGGTGCGAATCGTGGTGGGCTTCGGTGCGGGTGCTCCCGACTCGGTGGCGCGCATCATCGGCCAGCAGCTCGCGCAGCAGACCGCGCACCCGTTCGTCGTCGACAACCGTCCCGGCGCCAACGGCAACATCGGCGCGGAGATCGTTGCGCGCGCGCCTGCAGACGGCCACACCCTGCTGCTCACCTCCGCGTCCTTCGCGGTCAATCCCAGCACGCAGAGGAAGCTGCCGTTTGGCGTACGGCGCGACTTCGCGCCAGTGACCAACGTCGGCTCCGGCGAGGGCTACATCCTGGCGATTCCCTCGGCGCTCCCGGCGAGGACGGTGCAGGAGTTCATCGCGCTCGCCCGCCGCCCCGACAGCCGGTTCGCGTTCGGCTCGCCCGGAGCGGGCAGCCCGATCCAGCTCGCCGGGGCGATGTTCGCCGCACGCACGGGGACCGATCTGGTGCACACCGCCTACAAGGGCTCGGGACCAGCGATCACGGCACTGCTCTCCGGCGAGATCCAGCTGATGTTCGTCACGCCGCCTCTGTCGATGCAGCACATCAGCGCGGGCCGGCTGCGCGCACTGGCATACACCGGTTCGCGCCGCGCGCCGTTCCTGCCCGCACTGCCCACGCTGACCGAAGCCGGCGTGCCCGGGATGGAACTGGATGCGATGAGCTGGTACGGCGTGTTCGCGCCGGGCAGGACACCCCAGCCCGTGCTCGGCGCGATACAGCAGGCGATCGAGCGTGCGGTGCGCGAGCCCTCGGTCAACGAACGGCTGCGGGCGCTGAACATCGAGCCCGAGGCGAGTACACCGAAGGCGTTTCGCGCGTTCTTCGAGGCACAGCTCGCACGGTTTGCCGACATGGTGAGGCAGGCCGGCTTCCAACCCGAATAGATCGCAGGAGAGACGATGAACGGACGCATCCGGCGCGTGATCACCGGTCACGATGCACAGGGCAAGGCGGTGGTGATCGAGGATGCACCGGCGCCGGCAGTGCGCACCAACCCGCTGCGGCCCGGCCACGTGTCCACCGATCTGTGGAAGACGGGTTCGACGCCAGTCGTGCTGCGTGCGCAGATGGACGACCCGACAGGCGGGCCGAAGCAGATTCATCCTCTGCCCGGCGGCACCGTGTTTCGCATCTCGGAACTGGCCCCGGAACCCGAGGCGGTGCGCAACCTCGATCCCGAGCGCGCACGCGAGGTGTTCCGCGCGATGGGCAACGAGGCTGCAGCGACCTTCGGCCGCGGCGGTCGTCACCCGATGATGCATCGCACGCAGACGCTCGACTACGCCGTGGTGCTCGAAGGCCGGGTGACGCTGGTGCTCGACGACCAGGATGTCGAACTGCAGGCGGGCGACGTGGTGATCCAGTGCGGCACCAATCACGCCTGGAGCAACCGCTCGGACAGACCCTGCCGGATGCTCTACGTGCTGATCGACGGGCAGTTCGATCCTGCACTGGCGGCTGCGCTGGATCACCCGGGCAGCGGCGCAGCGCACTGACGCGCCGCCCGCCCGGACACCCGCACCGCAGGCCGGAACGCGCCGCGCGGTCCATCCCTTATCATCATCGTACACACAACTCCCGGAGGAGCGAAGGCAATGAGCACCAAGGTCGACAAGGCAGCCCAGATGGCGGCACTTCCCGTACGTGACGACGATGTCCCGTTCGTGGTCGCTGTCGGCGGCTTCTACCGTCGCTGGTTCAATCTGGTCGACGATCTCACCCCGATGCTGGAGACGGTCAAGGTGCTGAAGAGCACCGAGGACGAAGACTGGGTCCCGGCGTGGAGCGCCGTCGCTGCGCGCTATGAAGCCGAGGCCGAGGCCGCGCTCGCCCGCGGCGACCGGGCAGCTGCGCGCAACGGCTTTCTGCACGCGAAGAGCTACTACAGTCTCGCGCGCTTTCCCTCGCCGTACTGGTCGGGGTCGACGATCTGCCCGCCGACGATGAGCGCGATCAAGAGCAAGGCCTATGACGACTACCTGCGCTGCTTCGAGCGAGCCGCGCAGCTCGGCGAGTATCCACCCGAAGTCGTGCGCGTCACGCGCGACGGCATGCACGCCACCGGGCACCTGCGCATTCCGAAGCACGCTTCGGCGAGCAACAAGGTACCGGCGGTGCTCGTGATGTGCGGCGCCGACATGTACAAGGAGGATCGGGAGAAGTACGCCGATGGCGCAATGGCCGAGGGCATGGCCTCGCTGGTGGTCGATGCACCTGGCACCGGGCAGACGACGTTTCCGCACGCGCCCGAGTCGATCGTCGCGTGGCAGGCTGCGCTCGACGTGCTGCAGAGCCGGCCGGAGATCGACGCGAACCGCCTGGGCGCATTCGGCGTGAGTCGCGGCGGCCTCTGGGTGATCCGGCTGGCGGCGCACGATCCCCGCATCAAGGGCGTGATCTCGTGCGCCCCCGGCGGCGCCGGCTACTGGGGCACGCCGGAGGAGCGTGCCGAGTGGCGGCAGGCGGCCGCCGAGCGTGCGAAGACCAACTGGTTCGGCCCGCACGGCAGCAAGCCGGCGCCGCAGCCGCTCACCGAAGAGGCGCAGCGCGCCGAATTCCTGCGGTGGTCGCTGAAGGATCAGGGCAGGCTCGACAACCTCACGATGCCGATGTACCTCGTCAACGGCAAGATCGATCACCTCACCCCGATCGGCAACATCTATCTGCTGCTGGAGAGCGGCCCGCCGACCGGACGCGTCGCACGCGTGTACGCCGACGACGGGCACATCGCCGCCAAGAACGAACGGCTGTGGGCACCGGAGGCGTGGAAGTGGCTGCGTGGCGTGCTCACCGCGTGAACGACGGGTGCGAATCGCTCGCAGCCGCCGGTGAGCCGATGTCGTGCGCTGCGCGGGCCGGGCGGCCGCCCCCCGCTCGCGCAGGTTGCGCATCCTTGCGTGCGGCTTGCGTGAACTGCTGCACGCCACGTTCCCTGCCTGCCAAACACCGCTAAAGTCCTGCCTGCATCGTCCGATACTGACTGCTGAACCGGAGCGAAAGCGGCGATCCATCGGCAGTCCGCAGCGCCTCTGGCACTACATCACATCGGAGGTGTTGAATGATGGGCGGTTCCACGCAGACTCTGCGGCGGCAGTTCGGGTTGATGATCGCATCGCTGGTGGCCGGGATGCTGTGCGCCGGCGCCGTTGCGCTGACCACGCTCGAGCGATTGAAGGTGAACGGTCCGCTCTACAACGACATCGTCATGAGCAAGGACCTGATCGCGGACGTGCTGCCCCCGCCCGCCTACATCGTCGAGGCGCAGATGGTGGCGCTGTCGCTGCCGCGCGCCACCAGCGCCGCCGAGCGCGCCACGCTCACCGGCCGCTTCGCCCAGCTGGAGAAGGAATTCAAGGAGCGCATCGCCTTCTGGACGAACCAGCCGATCACGGCATCGACGAAGGACATGCTGGTGAACCAGGCCGCACCGGCAGCGGCGCAGTTCTTCAGCGTCGGCAACACCCGCCTGCTGCCGGCGATCACCGCGGGAGACACCGCTGGCATCAACGCGGCGCTCGCGCAGATGGGTGAACACTACGCGCGCCACCGCGCAGCGATCAACACCGTGGTCGAGCAGTCGATGGCGCACAGCGCGAGCGTCGAGGCTGCAGCGAGCACGTCGATCGGCACCGCACGCATCCTGATGCTGCTCGCCTTCGCTGCGGCGGTGGCGTTCACCGCGGTGATCACGATCGGATTCGGGCGCCGGCTGCTGCGGCAACTCGGCGGTGAGCCGGCGCAGGCGGTCGCGCTCGCCCAGGCGATCGCCGCCGGGCGGCTGTCCTCGGTGATGCCGGCGTCCGGTGGGCGCGACGATCTGATGGCGAGCATGGCACAGATGAACACGGCGCTGCGGCAGACGGTCGGCGACATGGTGCAGACCTCGCAGTGCCTGTCGGGCTCGAGCGCAACCCTGAACGAGGCTGCGGCCCACGTGGCCACCGGCTCGCAGCAGCAGAGCGACGCAGCGGCGGCGACCGCAGCCGCAGTCGAGCAGTTCGCCGTGAGCCTCGCGCAGATCACCGGCAACGCGCAGGAAGCGCACCGCAGCGCGAGCGAGGCCGATCAGGTGTCCGAGCGTGCCGGCACCGCCGTGGCGCGCTCGCTCGACGAGATCAAGGCGATCGCCTCGACCGTGCACGATTCGGCAGAGCTGATGACCAGCCTCGAGCACGACGCGAGCCGCATCTCCAAGGTGATCGCGGTGATCAACGACATCGCCGAGCAGACCAACCTGCTCGCGCTCAATGCGGCGATCGAGGCGGCGCGTGCCGGGGAACAGGGCCGCGGCTTCGCAGTGGTCGCCGACGAGGTGCGCAAGCTAGCGCAGCGTACCTCGCAGTCGACGACCGAGATCACCGACCTCGTCGCGGCGATCCAGAACAGCACGCGTGCAGCTGCTGCCGGACTGGCCGAGGGCAACCGCAAGGTCGACAACGGTGTCGAGCGCGCCGGCGAAGCGCGCGATGCGATGCGCGAGCAGGTCGAGTGCACCCGGCGCATGCTGCAGTCGCTGGCCGACATCTCGGATGCCCTGCACCAGCAGAGCGCAGCCCGCGAGGAGGTCACCCGCAACGTGGAGACCATCGCCCGCATGACCGACGGCAACATGGCGTCGGTGGGGACGATCCGGGAATCGGCACAGGCTCTGGACCGCCTCGCCGAGGAACTGCGGCACCACGTCGCCCGCTTCCAGCTCTGAGTTCAGTGGTCGGGGCGAAAGGATTCGAACCTTC
>CANGUQ010000090.1 GCA_947456915.1 Betaproteobacteria bacterium | reverse complement strand
CGGAGAGCCCGGCGCTGGCGGCACCGCCCAGCGTGGCCGCGTGCAGCGCCTGGGCCGCGCCGACGCCGGTGCGCCCCGGCGCGCTGACCGCGGCCAGCAGGCAGTACAGCTTCATCACCTGCAGCATGCTCTGCACGTCGCTGCAGCTGCAGTTGTCGCAGCCCAGCGCGATGTTGACCCCGCGCGCCCGGTACTCGAGAATCGGCGCCACGCCGCTCTTGAGCTTGAGGTTGCTCAGCATGTTGAGCACCACGCTGGTTCCCGATGCGGCCACCAGATCGAGTTCCTCGTCGTCGAGCCAGATGCCGTGCGCGATCGTCACATGCGGCCCGAGCAGCCCGGTGCGCTGCATCAGCCGGATCGCCGAACCGCCGTCACCGGCAAGGCTCTGCTTCGCGAACACCCGCTGTGTGCGGGTCTCGTAGACGTGCGTGTACACCGGCAGGGCGTGGCTGCGCGAGAGTTCCGCCACCGCCTCGAGCAGCGCGGGCGAGCAGCGCTGCGGCGCCGAGGGTGCGAGCGCCCAGCGCAGCATGCCGCCGCGATCGCCCAGCCGGGCGAGCGCCGCGCGCACGAAGTCGATCTGCGGCGCCGGATCGTCGCTGCGATCGCCGATCACCTCGTGCAGGTGGGCCGGCGCCAGTTCGCCGATCCAGGGAATCGTGGCGAGCTGCGAGCGATCGCGCACGGTGATCCCGAACACCACGCGGATGCCCGCCTCGGCGTAGGCGTCGACGATGGTGTCGAGCACCTCGTCGGTCATCGGCGCGAAGCTGCTCATGTCCTGCACCGTGGTGATGCCGTTGTGCAGGCACTCCAGCGCGCCTGCCAGCGTGCGCGCGCGCACCTCGGCCAGCGAGCGCTTCGCGCCCAGCGGCCCGGCGAGCACGCCCCAGTGCTCGAGCGCGAGGTCCTCGAACATGCCCTTGGCCAGTACGTCGTGCGAGTGGTAGTGCGAGTTGATCAGGCCGGGAATGGCGAGCATGCCGGCGGCATCGATCTCCTGCAGAGCCGGCCGCAGCTGCGGCTTCGGCACCAGCCCCGGGCCGAGCGCGGCGATCGCGCCGTCGACGCACAGGATGTCGCGCACCGGCGGATCGTCGACGTCGGCATCGAGATCGAGCACGCGCGCGCCGCGTACGAGCAGAGGGGTTCGTTCGTTCTTCATCGGTCAGTCGGTCTCGTTGATCGCGGCACTTCGCGGGTCGGTCGGCTGTCGGCGCCAGCGGACATCATCGGCCGCTGCGATTGCGTGCGCAGCGCACGTGCATCGGTGGCGCTGGCTGCTGCGGCGCGTCGCCCGCTTCCGCACGTGCCCTCGTTCGCAACTCGGCTCGCTGCGCCGTGGGCCGGGCTGCACCAGCGCTGCCGCTCGCCGTTACGGCCCGGACGCGCCTGTTGCGTATGCCCGCGACGCTCAGCCGGGCGCCACGATTGCCCGGTGCAGCACCTCCACCCCGTGAAAGAAATCCTGCAGATCCATGGCCTCGTGCGGATTGTGCGATCCGCGATCGTTGCGCACGAATACCATGCCGCAAGGCACGCCGGCGTTGGCGAACACCGCGGCGTCGTGCCCCGCTCCGCTGGGCATCGGCTCCATGTCCAGCGCGAAATCCGTGCAGGCCTGGGAAAAGCGCGTGATCCACGCCGCGTCCATCGTCGCCGGGGCGGTGTAGAGGCGCCGGTCGAACACGAACTCGACACCGCGCGACTGGCTGATGCGCGCGCACTCGTCCTGCATCAGTCGGTGAAAGCGCTCGAGTACCTCCTGCTCCTGACTGCGCACCTCGAAGCTGAAGGCAACCTCGCCCGGAATGACCGACACGGCGTGGCGCTTCGCGTCGGTGGTCATGATGCCGCAGGTCATCACCAGATCCATTCCCATCTGCTGCAGCACGCGCCAGTGCTCGTCCAGGCGGGTCATCAGTTCGGCGACCGCCAGCACTGCGTCCTTGCGCAGCCAGCGCGGCACCGCGCCGGAGTGTCCGGTCTCGCCCTTGCAGAGGATGCGGTTGTGCCGGACGTTGCCGCGGATGCCGGTGACCGGTGCCACCGGCCACTGCCGCGCGACCATCGTCGGGCCCTGCTCGATGTGCAGTTCGAGATAGGCTGCAATCTGCGCCGGGTCGAGCAGCCGCTCGCCTGCCTCGATGCGCGCAGTGTCGATGCCCAGCGCCTGCATGTCCTCGCGCAGCGTACGCCCGGTCTCGCGCTGCCTCAGGTCGAGATCAGCGGCGCTCAGCTGTCCGGTGAGCGCGAGCGAGCCCATGTAGGCCTTGCCGTACCACGCGCTCTCCTCGCCGCGCAGCGCGAGCACGCGCACCGGCAGCGGCGGCGGACGGTTCTCGCGCCGGTAGTGCAGCAGGATCAGCAACCCGGCAACCACGCCGGCGAGGCCGTCGAAGTTGCCGCCCTGCGGCACTGAATCGAGGTGCGAGCCGATCAGCACCGGGCGCCCCGGCGGCTCGTCGGGCGCGCGAATCACCAGATTGCGGGCGTCGTCCCATTCGCAGTGCAGTCCTGCCTCGCGCGCGTGTGTCTCGACGATCGCCAGCGCGCGGTTCTCGCCCTCGCCGTAGCTCGCGCGGGTGACGCCGACACCGTCGAACGTCGCCGTGCGAACGGCGTCGAACAGCCCGGCGGCCTGCGCGAGCAGCGAGGGATCGAGTCGGCCCGCCCGGTCAGCCATGGTGCGCCGGCAACTGCCCCGCACCGCCGTGCAGCGCCGACCAGCCGACCGGGTCGGCGAGAAACGCCTTGATCTGCCTCGCGCGCTCGGGGGCGAAGTAGCTGAGCGCCTTGGTCTGGGCGAACACGTCCTGCCAGGTGGCGAGCGCGTGCAGCGTGATGCCCTGTCCGGCGAACGCTGCGCGGCTCTGCGGGTAGACGTCGTAGTTGAAGATCACGAACACGTCGTGCAGCAGCGCGCCGGCCTCGCGCAGGGCACGCGCGGTACCGAGCTTGGACAGGCCGTCGGTGGTCAGATCATCGACGAGCAGGCAGCGGGCGCCTGCCGGCAGTTCGCCCTCGATCAGTGCGTGTGATCCCCAGCCGACCGAGCGCTTGCGCACGTACACCATCGGCAGGTCGAGGCGGTCGGCGATCCACGAGGCGAACGGGATGCCGGCGGTCTCGGTGCCGGCGATGACGTCGATCGAGCCGGCGAGCCGCTCGTGCAGCAGTGCCGCGGCGTGGTCCATCAGCCTGCGGCGCGAAGCGGGCTCGGACATCAGCCGGCGACAGTCGACGTAGACCGGACTCGCCCAGCCCGAGGTGTAGATGAACGGTTGTCGTTCGTAGACGACGACTGCCTTCAGTGCGAGCAGCGCCTGGGCGGTGTCGGCAGCGATCTGTTCGAGCGGTGCGGCGGCCGGGGGCTGGCGCGGCGAGTCGGCGGCGGGAGAGTCGGAGGAGGTCATCGACAGGCGAACGGAATCGAGCGATACGAACCTGAGCAACCGTTGCCGACGGTCGCTGGTGCGGGCGACGCTGCGGCTGTGCGATGCGTCGGCGCGAGTGTAATGCAGCGCAGTGCAGGCGGGCACGGGCGAGACCAGCGACGCTCGCCGGTGCAGGCGTTGTCTGCTGGGTCCGGCTCCGCGTGATGTCACGCGGTCCGGCAGCTGCCTTGCGCGGCGCCCGTGGCGATCGGGCCGGTACGGTGGCGCGCTGCGGTGATCGCAGAGGGTCGTGCGGTGCCTGCTCGACGAGGCGCGCAGGGCTGTCGGGCCGCGCGCTGCGGCCCTCGCTTCCCGGCGCTTCAGTCGGCGGTGATCTTCGCCTCGCGGATCGCCTTGCCGAAGCGGTCGTTCTCCAGCTTGACGAACGCAGTGAATTCCTCGGGCGACTTGCTCACCACGACCTCCGCACCGCCTTCCTGCAGGCGCCTGCGTACGTCAGGGTGCTCCATCACCTTCTGCATCGCCTGAAACAGCCGGTTGACCACCGGGCGCGGCGTGCCCGCAGGGACGAACACTCCCTGCCAGGAGCCGGTGCGCATGCTCTTGAAGCCGGCCTCGGCCATCGTCGGAACGTCGGGAACACCGGCGTTGCGGCCGGGCGCGACGATCGCGAGCATCTTGAGCTTGCCGCCCTTGACGAAGTTGATCGCCGAGGACAGCGTGACGAAGCCGAGCTGGGTCTCGTTCTGGATCAGCGAGGTCACTGCCGGCCCGGCGCCACCCTTGTACGGAATGTGCGTCATCTGGATGCCCGCCGAGCGCATGAAGATCTCCATCTCGATGCGATTGCCGCTGCCGGAGCCGGGCGAGGCGAAGTTGAGCTTGTTGGGATTGGCCTTCGCGTAGCTGATCAGTTCGCCGACCGAATTCGGCGGAAGCGACGGATTGGCGACCAGTGCGCCCGGCACGTCCACCACCTGGATCACCGGAATGAAGTCCTTCAGCGGCTTGAGCGGGAAATCGGGGAACAGGCTCGGGTTGATCGCCATCGTGCCCACGTTGCCCAGCAGCAGCGTGAAGCCGTCGGGTGTGGCCCGGCCGGCCACCTCAACGCCGATGTTGCCGGCTGCTCCGGCGCGGTTGTCGACGACCACCTGCGTGCCGAGTTCCTCGGCGAGTCGCGGCTGGATGATGCGACCGACGAAGTCGGACGCGCCGCCCGGGGCGAACGGCACGATGATGCGCACCGTGCGCTTGCTGAAGTCGACGGGCTGCGCGGCGGCAGGTGCGATGGCCGCGAGCATGAGCAGCGCGGCGACGGTCAGTCTGGTTGCGTGCATGGAATCGTCCTCCGTAAACCGGCGACCGCAGCGTCTGCGGTCAGTCCGAGACCTTGATGTTGTTCTCGCGGATGACCTTCGCCCACTTCTCGGTCTCTGCGCGCACGAATGCGGTGTAGGCCTCCGGCGACTTGCTGGTCACCACCTGCATAAGCAGCTTGCCGAGGCTGTCGCGCATCTCCGGGGTGCTCATCACCTTGACCGCATCGGCGTGGAGCTTCGCCAGCAGTGCCTTGGGCAGTGCTGCGGGACCGAACAGGCCGTTCCACGCATTGGTCCCCTGCCCTGCCCAGCCCTGCTCCGCCATCGTCGGTACGTTCGGCAGCTCGGGCAGCCTCTGTGGCGCGGTGGTCCCCAGTGCCTTCAGCCGGCCGCTGCGCAGGTGCTCGATCGTCGAACCGAGGTTGATGAACGCGATCTGCGTCTCGTTGCCGATCAACGAAGGCACCATCTGCCCGGCCCCCCCCTTGTACGGGATGTGCGTCATTTCCGCGCCGATCACGCGCGAGAACAGGACCATGTCGAGATGCGGATAGCTGCCGATCCCGGCGGAGGCGTAGTTGAGCTTGCCCGGGTTGGCCCTGGCGTAGGCCACCAGCTGCTTGACGTCGGCGACCGGCAGTTGCGGATGCGCGGCGACGACATGCGGGATCTCGATCAGGTTGGTGATGCCCACAAGGTCGCGTGACGGACGCAGCTTGCCGAGCACCGGGGCGAAGGTGGTCTCGTTGATGGCGTTGGTGGTGACGTTGCCGACGAAGAGCGTGTAGCCGTCGGGCACGGCTCTCATCGCCGCCTCGAGCGCGATGTTTCCCGAGGCGCCGGAGCGATTGTCGACGAGCACCGGCTGTCCCCACAGTTCGCCGAGGCGCTGCGCGAGCTGCCGCGCGACGATGTCGGTCGCTCCACCGGGGGCGAACGGCACCAGCAGCCGCACCGGGCGCGTGGGGAACGCCTCGCCGCCCTGCGCGCGTACCGATGGCGGTGCCGCCTGCAGCAGCAGCAGCGCCGCCGCCATCAGCGCACCGTGGAGGGAGATGCCGATCCGGCTCCGTGCGCGGCGGGGCGATGCTGCGGCAGTGGACGTGGCAACGCCAGGCAGCTTGATCTGCGACATGAATGCCTCCTGAACTGGACTGTGTTTCATCCGGGCGGGCGGCCTGCTTCGGGACGCCGCATCCCGTATGGGACGAGTGCGGGTGAATCCGACCGCCGCAGACCACGCAGCACGCAGCACGCAGGGCGCTGCGCCGGGCCTGCGGCGGGCGACCGGCTAAGAGCGTATGTCGGCCGCGCTGATCGGCAACGGAACCGGCTTCTTCAGCCGCGCGGAGAGATCGATGGCCTTGGTCAGCATCAGCCGGTTGTGGCCCTCGACCGCGGTGGCGTGCTGGGTCTTCAGGCCCATCGACACGCGATTGAGCCAGTCGACGGTCTCCTCGCGCATCGGCCCGCGCAGTTCGCCCAGCGCCATGTCGCCCACCGGGTAGCTGGTGAGGAAATCGACGTGGCGCCGCTTGTCGGGCGCGTAGCCCTCGCCCTGCACGAGATTGGTGGCGAGCACGATGTCCCGGTGCGTGTCGTCGATCGTGAGCACACCCTCGGTGCCGACGATGCCCACCTCCAGGCTGTACACGGCGCCCGGCCAGACTTCGGGCAGGCCCCAGGAGAGCACGCCGCTGTACACGGTGTTGTCGGAGAAGGTGATCGTGTAGGCGGTGCCGTCGATGCCGTTGCAGATCGGCTTGAGCGCCTTGTCCACGGAACGCGCGTATACCTCGACCGCGGTCTTGGCCTCGAGCATCCACATGCACATGTCGAGTGCATGGGTGCCGGAGATGACCATCGGCGAGATCTCGCCGGGGTTGTCGGTACGCCTGTAGTTGTCGAGCGCCACCAGCCGGTTCATGAAGCCGCGCGAAGTGACCATCGTGACCTCGCCCAGGGCGCCGGTCTGCACCTTCTCCTTGGCGACCAGCCAGCGGCGGCGGAAGCGCTGGGTGTAGCCGATCACCGCGTCGAGCTTCGCCTCGATGATCGCCTTGAGCACCATCTCGGATTCCTCGAGATCGGTGGCGAGCGGCTTCTCGATCATCAGCGAGATACCGCGCTCGCAGGCGCCGAGGATGGGATCGACGTGCAGGTGCTCGTCGGTGGAGATCACCGCGGCGGTGACCTCCGGCCGGCGCAGCAGTTCGCGGTAGTCGGCGGTGACGAAATCCGCGCCGACCTTCTCGGCGACGAGCTTCGCGCGCTCGGGGTTCTTCTCGGCGATGCCGATCCACTCCACGGCCGGGTGACGTCTGGCCACTTCGGCCCGGATCAGGCCGACCCGACCCGCACCCACGATTGCCAGACCGATGCCCTTGGCGTTCCTGTTCATCGTGCTCTTCCTCCACTGCCGCAGTTGCTGCGGCACCTGTTCGATTGCCTCGTCCGTACTGCCCCGGTCACCCCGCGCCGATCGGTTTCTCCGCCGTGCTGCCCCGCCGTCCACCGGCAGCCGGCCGGCGGCAGAGCCTCCTCGCGGCGGGAAGAATCAGGCAGCGCCAGGCACGCCTCGCGACTCCGGCAGCGGCAGGCTGACCGGCTCGTTGCGCTCGGCCGAGATGTCCGCGGCCACGTACACCTCCATCACCTGCCGCGCCTGCTCGGCGGTGACGAGCACCGGACGGTCGCAGGCGCAGGCCTCGATGAAGTGATCGGTCTCGGGGCCCATGGCGCCGGCGAAGGTGTGCTCGACGTACTCGCCGGGCATCGTCGACAGCGGATGCACGATGCCGTTCTTGACCGTGGACAGCTGGGTGTCGCGATGGGTGTCGTCGATGATCAGCGCGCCTTCGGTGCCGATCAGCTCGATCCAGGTCGAGGAGAAGTTCGGGTAGGCGGGAGGCAGGCTCCAGCCACCGCCGACCATCATCGACACGCCGTTGTCCATCGTCACCATGATGTACTGGGTGTCCGGCACGTCGGCGCCGCTCATGTCGCGCATCGCGCCGTAGTTGTTCTGCGAGTAGACGCGGATCGGCTTCGCCGGCAGCAGGCACCAGAGCAGGAAGTCCAGATCGTGCGTGGACTCCATCGCCGCCGGCGAGAGCTTGCTGCGACCGGTGATCTTCTTGCCGAGGCTGCGGCCGATGTGCCGGCTCACCAGCGCGCTCACCGGGCGGCCGAGCGTGCCGTCGGTCACGCACTTGTGCACGTAGGCGTACTTGGGATTGAACCGCTGCGAGTAGCCGATGGTGAACTTCACGCCGTTGCGCCGGGCGATGGCGATGAGCTCGTCAGCCTCGTGCAGCTCGATCGAGATCGGCTTCTCCAGGAACACGTGCTTGCCGCGCGACAGGCAGTCGCGCGCCATCGGGTAGTGCAGGTGCTCGGGCGTGGCCGAGATCATGTACGCGTCGATCGCGTCGTTCTTCAGCAGTTCCTGCCAGTCGGTGGTCGCGGTGGTCACGTTGCACGCCCTGGCCACTTCCGCCAGTCGCTCCGGGCGCACTTCCGCGATGTGCAACTGATCCACCAGCGGGTGGCGCGCCGAGGCCTCGGCCCGGATACCGCCGCACCAGCCGGTGCCGATGATGCCGACATTGATCTGCTTGACCACAGGGTTCTCCTCGAGATTCGGCTAC
The DNA here is from genome assembly GCA_947456915.1 of Betaproteobacteria bacterium. Taxonomy (GTDB): domain Bacteria; phylum Pseudomonadota; class Gammaproteobacteria; order Burkholderiales; family CAIKXV01; genus CAIKXV01. The sequence continues at coordinate 2,636 of CANGUQ010000090.1, read as the reverse complement.
GGGGGCGGGCACGCGCCGGGCGCTGCCGCCCGCTCCCGGACTGCCGCGCGCGGGTCTTCCCGCCAGCACAAGGTCGGCGATGGTACCGATGCGGCGCGATGCCGGGCAAATATCAATTGCGTATCCGTGCCATGCGCTGGCGGCATGGCTCATCGCCAGTGGCGCCGACCGGCGTCCTGCGCGAGTCCGAACCGTTGGCAGCCCGTGGCGCCCTCCACATGCAGATCCGCTATTCCGGCCCGCCCCGGTAATGGGCTATCCTCGGGGAATGGATCTGCGCAGCCTCCGCTACTTTGTGCACATCGCCGACCTCGGCAGCATCACCCGAGCCGCCGCGCAGCTGGGCATCGCGCAACCTGCGCTCACCCGTCACATGCAGTCGCTGGAAGCGGAGTTCGGCACTGCTCTGCTGGAGCGGCTGCCGCGCGGTGTGCGGCTCACCGCCGCGGGACGTCAGCTGCTCGAACACGCGCGCCGCGTGATGCGCGAGGTCGAGCGCGCGCGCGTCGAACTCACCGGCAGCAGCGAGCCCGGTCGCGCCAGGGTGATCCTCGGCGTGACGCCGACCGTTGGCGGCTGGCTGGTGCCCGGCTGCGTCGAGCGCGCGCGCACCAGCGCGCCGGATCTGTCGATCAAGGTGGTCGAAGGCTTCAGCCCGCAGCTGTCCGATGCGCTGGCCGCCGGCAAGGTGGACGTCGCGCTGCTCACCAATCCGCAGCCGGCGCGCGCCCTCCGCTACACGCCGCTGGTGTCCGAACCGGTCGTGGTGGTCGCGGCGCGCAGCCTCGCGCCAGCGCGCACGTTCTTCACGCTGGCGGAGCTCGCGCGCACGCCGCTGCTGCTGAGCGACGGACTGCGCAGCGCCCTGGACGAGCAGCTCGGGCGCTATCAGGCGCGGCTCAATGTCGAAGTCGAGATCGACTCGATCGAGGCGATCCGCGGGCTGCTGCTGCGCGGCTCGGGCTTCGCGCTGATGCCGGTGTCGACGCTGCACGAGGACATCCGCGCCGGCAGGCTGGTGGCGCTGCCGGTCAGCGACGCCAATCTGCACCGGATGCTGGTCCTCGCCCAGTCCGCGCAGCCGGCCGAGCCGTCGGCCGTGGACGCGGTCGCCCAGATCGTCGGCGCCGAGATCGCCCGCCTGTTCGAACAGGGCGTGTTCGCTGCGCCCGCACCCCTTGCACGACGTCCGGCGCTGCGCGTCGAGCCCGCTGCCGGAGAAGGCCCCAAGACCCAACGGAGGAAGTCCGCATGAAGAAGATCGATCTGCACAGCCACGTGCTGCCCGACACCGTCCTCGACCTGATGGAGAAGGCCACCGACGACGGGTTGTACAAGGCGAAGATCGTGCGCCGCGACGGCCAGCGCTACTACTCGCGGGGCAGGAACCAGTTCCTGCTCGATCCGGAGTACTACAGCGGCGAGGGCAAGGTCGCCAAGATGGACCGGATGAAGATCGACATCTCCTACATCTCCACCGGCCCGCAGGCGTTCTGCTACTGGCAGAAGGAGGAGGACGCGATCCGCACCGCACGCGCGGTGAACGAAGGCATCGCGAAGATGGTCGCCGAGCGCCCCGACCGCCTGCGCGGCATGGCCAGCGTGCCGATGCAGCACCCCGATCTGGCGATCGCAGAACTCGAACACGCCGTGAAGACCTACGGCTTCAGGGGCGTCGAGATCGCCACCTCGATCGTCGGCGAGGAACTCGCAGCGAAGAAGTTCCGCCCGTTCCTCAAGCGCTGCCAGGACCTGAAGGTCTCGATCTTCACCCACCCGGAGAACATCGGCGCCACCGGGCGGCTCGACTGCTACTACCTGACCAACCTGATCGGCAATCCGCTCGACACCACGATCATGGTCGCCAACCTGATGTTCAGTGGCGCCCTCGACGAGCTGAAGGAACTGAAGTTCCTGCTGCCGCACGCCGGCGGTTTCACCGCTGCCGACATCGGCCGCTTCCAGTGGGGCCACGGTTGCCGCCCGGATACCTCGGTCGACTGCAAGACCCCGCCGATGGAACTGCTGCGCCGCTTCTGGTTCGACGCGCTCGCGCACAACCCGAAGGCGGTGCGCTTCCTGATCGATCAGGTCGGCGCCGACCGCGTGGTGGTCGGCACCGATGACCCGTTCGACATGGGCGACATGACCCCGATCGACAACATCGAGAAGGTGCCGGGCCTGACCGATGCGGAGCGCGAGCTGATCTACCAGAAGAACGCGCAGGCGTTCATCGGCGAACCGGCGTAGCGACACTCCGGTTTCGTGCCGGCACACCGCTCTGATCCGGCACGCGCCAGTGCCGAGGCGGTAGCGGAACAGGCTGGGCGTCGTCGGACAGCGCAGCCGGTCCGCACAGCAGCAGGCGCCGACGGCAGCAGATCGATCAGCGGCAGGAGCAGAGCAGGCCTGCCGGCCGTCGATCGAGCCGGCGAGGGAGCGCTCGATGGCGTGCGTCGCGCAGGCGAAGCGCGAGGCGACCCCGTCTGTCGCTCAGCCCTGCGCGCGCGCAGTACGCCCCCCGGGCGTACCCGGTTCAGCGCGGCGCCGGCGGCAGCCAGTCCACGGCCTCCAGAAAACCGGCCCCTCCGTCGTCGCAGACCAGGCACGTCGGCCTGCCGCCCTGCAGCCGGATT
>CANGUQ010000089.1 GCA_947456915.1 Betaproteobacteria bacterium | reverse complement strand
TGATCGGCTCGGTGGTGAGCACGCGCATCAACATCGCCGGCGTGCCGTCGCGATGAACGGCCACCCCTGACCGGAGACCCGCATGGCCTGGAACTTCGAACTGATTGCCGGTCCTTACAAGGGCCGAACCGGTGGCCTCGCCTGGGACGGTGCGGCGATGCTGTTCAGCGCGGTGGCTGAAGAGCAGGTGCTGCGCTACGACCCCGGGGCGAAGAAGACCGAGACTTTCCGCCGCTGGACCGGCCGTGTGAACGGCCTTGCCGTCGCACCGGATGGCTCGGTGTACGCCGCGCAGGAAGGCGGCCGCCGCGTCGTGCACCTGCGCACCGACGGCAGCACGGCCCCGACCGAGGAACTGCTCGACGGCGCGCACCACAATCAGCCGCTCGACGTGCAGCTCGACAGCCGCGGTCGCATCTGGTTCGCCGACGCGTACAACGCACAGCCGCCCTACGGCCCGCCCGCGTATCCGATGCTCGACCACGCCTCGGTCCTGCGCCTGGACCCGACCGGCCCCGGCACGTACCGCATCGAACGCATTACCCACGACACCTGCGGCCCGCGCGCAGTGCTGCTGTCGAAGGATGAACGCACGCTGTACGTGGCCGACGGCGACGTCGAACGTGGCGACGTCTGCCAGCTGTTCGCCTACGAGGTCAGCACCTACGGCAGCGTCGGCCACGCCCATACGCTGCTCACCTTCACCGCGGTCGACCGCGGCATCGAGGGCATGTGCCTGGACAGCGAAGGCAACATCGTCGCCTGCCTGGGCTGGAAGAGGGCCGGGGCAGGGCCCGCGATCGCGGTGATCTCCCCCGGCGGCACGATCCTGGAGACGCACGCCTCGCCGGCCGACCTGCCGATGCGCTGTGCGTTCGGCGACGACGGGCTGAAGAGCCTGTACGTGACGGCGGGCGACGGCGGGGTGTATCGCGCCACCGATACCGGGCGGCGCGGCCTGAAGCGATAGCACGACAACCCCGCCCGCGGGGCGGGGCACAGCGGGCGGGAGGCGCGATGGACACGAGACGTTCGGCAGTGGCGCTGGCGGTTCTGGGAGCGCTGGCGGGTACAGCGGCTGCCCAGTCAGGCGCAGGAACAGGGCCGGGCCAGTACCCGCAACGCCCGATCCGCATGATCATCCTCAGCACGCCCGCGTCCGGACCCGACATCGTCGGGCGCCTGATCGGCGCACGCCTCACCGACGCGTGGGCGCAGCCGGTGGTGATGGATCATCGGCCCGGCGCGAGCGGCATCATCGGCGCGGAGATTGTCGCGCGCTCAGCCCCTGACGGCTACACGCTGACCATCGCCACCACCCAGGCTGCGATCGTGTCGGTGATGTACGAGAAGCTGAACTTCGATCTGGTGAAGGACTTCGCCCCGATCAGCCTGATGGCCTCGACGCCGTTCCTGCTGGTGGTGAACCCTGGAATTCCAGTGAAGACGATCGCCGACTTCGTGGCGCTGGCGAAGTCGAAGCCGGGGGAGCTGCGCTACGGCTCGGGCGGCTCGGGCTCCCCCCCGCATCTGTCGGCGGAACTGTTCAACCATATGGCCGGCATCGACGTGCAGCACGTGCCCTACAAGGGCGTGACCCCGGCGCTGACCGACACCATCGCCGGACAGGTGCACATGACGATCTCGGTGGTGCCGGCGGTGCTGGCGCACATGCGGTCGGGGCGGGTGCGCGCACTCGGTATCACCAGCGCGAAGCGCTCGGAGGTGGTGCCCGAGGTGCCGGCGATCGGCGAGACGATCCCGGGCTTCGAGTACATCGGGTGGTACACGCTGCTGGCGCCGGCGAGGACGCCTTCCGCCATCATCAACCGGCTCAATGGCGAGGTCGTGAGTGCGCTGAAGACGTCGGCGGTGCGCGAGAAGCTGGCAGACCTCGGGGCGGAACCGATCGGAAGCTCGGTGAAGGAAGCGACCGACTTCATTCCGGCGCAGATGGCGAGGCTGCGGGAACTGGTACGGCTGTCCGGCGCGAGGGCTGATCGCTAGGCGGTGGCGCGCAGTCGGGTAACAGGCCGGCTCCGAATGGTCAGACGACGCTGGTCAGCGCCATCGCGGATGAGCCGCTGCGGCGAACGGTCGTGTTGTGCGCGAAGCGCGGCACGATGCCTCGGCCTCGGCCTCTGCCTCTGCCGCGGCAGAGGCAGAGGCAGGCGCCTGCGCAAAGCGCCCGCGCACCACGTCGTCGTCGATCAGTCCGTCCCGGCGCAGACGCGGACCAGCGGCACGCATGAGCCTGGCGCGGTGACTCGACCAGCGCCGCCAGCAGACCGGCTGGCGAGAGCATTCTTCTGGAAGTCCTGTTCCTGAGGGGGAGACGCACGATGTACTTCATCACCAGCCGCATGCCTATCGAGCGCGAGAAGGCGCAGCGCGGCCCCGGCAAGCCATACACCTTCGACCTGGAGGACAACGCGTCCGGCCAGGAGTTCTTCTGCTGCAGGAGGGGCGACGGGAATACCCATGTCGAGCTGGGCGGCAATGCCCTGCTCTCGGCGCTGAAGAAGGAGCCCCGCCGCCAGGTGCTGCTCTATCTGCACGGCTTCTCGAACCTGCCGGACGACATCTTCGCGAACGCGCAGGAGTTCCAGGATCTCTGCGACGCGAAGAAGAAGCGCGAGGTGCTGGTGCTGCCGGTGATCTGGCCGTGCGACAACGACCTCGGCATCGTCAAGGACTACTGGGACGACCAGAAGTCCGCCGATCTCAGTGCCTTCGCGCTCGCGCGGATGATGCAGCGTTTCATGGACTGGCGGAACTCGCCCGAGTTCAATCCGGCCGACGACCCCTGCCTGAAGCGCATCAATGTGCTGGCCCATTCGATGGGCAACCGCGTGCTGCGCCAGACCATGGTGAACTGGCAGAAGGACTACCAGCCGGCCGGCGTGCCGCTGCTGTTCCGCAACACCTTCCTGGTCGCGGCCGACATCGTCAACGAGTCCCTGCACCGCGGCCAGCCGGGCGAGCTGCTCAGCCATGCCTCGCGCAACGTAGTCGTCTACTACGCGTCGGACGACCTCGCTCTGCGCGCGAGCAAGGTCTCGAACCTGAAGAACGCGGAGGCCTCGCGGCGTCTCGGCCACTCCGGCCCCGAGGACATGGACCGTACGCCGAAGAACGTCTACGCGATCGACTGCGACGACGTGAACACCGACTACGACCCGCCCAGGGGCCACAGCTACTTCCGCAGTATCCCCAAGACGAAGAAGCCGGGCGTGGTGTTCGAGCACATCTTCCAGACGATCACCAGCGGCCGCGTCTTCCCCGACGACGAGACCCGCAAGTCCAGCGTACTGCGGCTCGGCAAGCCGGCGAAGGGCTGAGACCGGCTGGGGCCGCACGCCAGTGCCGCAGCCTCGGCATCCACCCCGGACCGGCAGGGCTGCCAGCTCGTGCCGGTTCGCGTTGATCTGCGCGTATCGAGCCACACCCGGTGCTGCGCGATGGCGACCGCGACGGCGCATGCCGCCTGCCGGCAGCCCGTGCCGCGATCGACAGGTCTCTTGATCCTCGTCAACATGCGGTGCACTTCGACCTGCGACGATCCGGTCGTGATCTCTGTCCCTGGAACGAATGCGACGATGAGCGAGCGACCCTCCGACGACCAGCGCACCCGCCTGGAGCACGCGCTGAAGCTGCGCCGCCAGGCGCTGGAAGCGCAGCTCGCCGAGCATCTGCATGGCCTTGCACGCGCAGAGCGTGCACACGACGTGCTGATGCAGGACGCAGACGACGCGCCGCAGCGCGCACCCGAGCGCGTCGTCGCAGCCGCGCTGACCGGACTCGAGCAGCGCGAACTCGATGCGGTGGCCGCCGCGCTGCAGCGGCTCGAGCGCGGGGCGTACGGGCAGTGCGCTGATTGTGGCGCCGACATCCCGTTCGATCGCCTGCTCGTCGAACCCGCGGCCCTGCGCTGTGTCGGTTGCGCGTCGGCGCGCGAGCGCGAGACCCGCGCAGGCGATGGCATCTGAGCCGGTTTCTTCCCGTTGCAGCAGTCCCCGATCTCCAGGAGAGCCCCGATGGCCCTGTTTCACGCAGTAGTCCGCCTCGACCACCATGCCGCCCGGATCCTGCAGTTCGATCCCGACCACATCGAGGCACAGAAGCTCCACGAGCACAGTCACGCGACGCGCCAGCACGGCAGCCAGGTACGTACCGAGCACGAGTTCTTCGGTGAGGTCTGCAACGCGCTCGCCGGCATCGGCGAGGTACTGGTGGTCGGTTCGAAGACGGCGCAGGCCGACTTCAGGCACTACGTCGGAAAGCACCGCCCGCAGACCGTGCCGCAGATCGTCGGTTACGAAACCGTCGACCAGCCCACCGATGCACAGCTCGTTGCGCTGGCCCGGCAGTACTTCCTGAAGCACGACCGAATGGCAGGCAGACCGACGCCTGGCTGAACGCGGCATGGACCGTCCTGCCCGTATCCGGCACAGCGCCGCAGAGCGGCGTGTGGATCAGGATCGGCCGTGTCGAGAACAGCCCGTCCGGCATCGGTGAGTCGGCGGCGGCGATCGGCGCCTGCGCAACAGGCGATGCGGCGAGAACCGGACGTCGCTGGCCGAGTGCCGGACCCGCTCGTGGCGCGGGTCGCCGGGCAGCACGAACCCCTCGCAGTGCTCGAGGCAGCGCAAGCGCATGTTCATCGGCGTGAACACCGCTTCCGCTCATCCGGACGCCTCGAACCCGATGCCCCGCCCGGCGCATGCTGGAGCAGGAACGCGTTCGGTCGCTCGTGCTGCTGCAGCATGCGGGCGCGCAAGGCATCGGCGTGTTCCGGCGCTAGGTCGATCACCCGGCCATGGCCGTGATGGACGAATCCGGATTCGATGCACGCGAGCAGGATCTCGACTCGCTGGCTGAACGGGAACATGGGAACATGGGGACATGGGAACATGGGGATATAAGGATGTAGTGGACGATCGGCGCGCCGGGTGAGGGCGAGTGACGTGAACGCGCAGCGCGGGTTTCAGCGCGATAACGGCTGCTTGATCGTCAACGATTCGGCGGCATCGGAGAAGTGCCGGAGAAGAGCAGGGTGCTGGACACGTCCTGGCATGCGTCAGCCGCGAAACGCGCGCGCCGCCTCTGCACAGGCGGGAGGAGGATTCGGTGGACGTCTCGATCGTGCGAGGTATCTCCGTCTGCATCGTCGCGTGCACGCTCGCCGCGCCGGGAATGGGAGCGCTGGCGCAGTCCTATCCGAACCGCCCGATCCGTCTGGTGGTTGCAGTACCTCCCGGCGGCAGTACGGACGTGATCGCGCGCATCGTCGGCGCACGGTTGTCCGAGCGCGTCGGCCAGCAGGTGGTGATCGACAACCGGTCGGGCGCGGCAGGCCTCATCGGTATCGAACTCGTCGTGCGTGCGCTGGCTGACGGGCACACGCTGCTGATCGGCGCGGGGTCGCTCGGCACGATCAACGCGATGGTGCCTGCAGCCCGGTTCAACGCTCAGAAGGATCTCGCGCCGATCGCCATGCTCGGCACGTCGCCCTATGTGCTGGTCGTGCAGCCGGCATTGCCGGTGAAGACGGTCGCCGAACTCGTCGCCCATGCCAGAGCCAACCCGGGCAAGCTCGACTTCGCGGGGTCCACTCCCGGTTCGCTGCAGCGGCTCGCCGGCGAACACCTGAACCGGATGGCCGGTATCGATCTGCTCTACGTGCCCTACAAGGGTACGGGTCAGGTGATCCCCGATCTGCTGGCAGGGCGCCTGCAGGTGGCGTTCGACAACGTGCTGATTCTCGCGCCATATGTGCGCAGCGGTGCGTTGCGCGCGCTGGCCGTGACCGGCGCGACCCGATCGGCGATCATGCCGGAACTGCCGACGATCGCCGAAGCCGGCATCCCGGGCTTTCAGGCAGCCGGCTGGTTCGGCGCATTCGGCCCGTCGGCAACGCCGACGGCCGTCATCACCCGGCTCAATGGCGAGTTCACGTCGTTGATCCAGGAGCCGTCGATACGCGACCGGCTGGTCGCGCAGGGCATGGACCCGATCACCGGCACACCTGAACTGCTGCGTGCGCATCTTGCCCGGGAGATCGAGAAATGGGGAAAGCTGATTCGCGAGACCGGGCTGACGCTGCAGTGAAGCGTTCGTCGCTGCCGGCGACACTCTGGAGGATGTCCGGCATCGGCAGCGCGATCCACCGGGCGGCTCAGCGCCCGCTGCGCGCTGCAGGCATCAAGGCCGCGCACGTGCCGTTCGAGAGCGATCCCGAGACGCTGGCCGACGTCGTGGTCGGGCGGGTCGACTTCCTGTCGACCGGCACCTCGTGGGGGCTGCCGGTCAACAGGTCCGGCCGGCTGATCCCGCTGGCGGTCGGCACGCGCACCCGGTCGAGCGTATTCCCCGGCGCGCCGGCCACCCTCGAAGTCGGCCTCGCCGACAGCGACTGCACCCTCTGGAACAGCCTGCTGCCGCCGGTGAAGGCGCCGCGCGGCCTGATCGACTGGCTTCGTTCCGAGACGACGACGGTGCCCGAGCAGCCCTCGGTGATGGAGCGGCTGGTGCACGTCGGCGTCGCGCCGATGCCGCTGACGCCCAAGGCGTTCGACATGCTGATCGTGGTGGCGATCGGGGCGAGCCGCGCGATCGTCGAGGCGGCGGAGTTGAAGTGCAACTGATGCAGGGGATGTCCGTCATCGCCAGGCAGTCGCTCGCGATCCTGTGCACGATTGCGTTGCTGGTCGGTTGCGAGCGCAGCACCGCGCCTTCGACATCACGGGTGAACGTGCCGCCACCGTCCGTCGACGACGTCGTCGGGCAGCTCGAGGGGCGCCACTGCCGGTTCGCCGTGGAGCCGCTGGACGCATGCGCGCCAAGGCCGGTCCGAAGGCCGCTCGAGTGGGCCTTCACGCGACACGAAGACCGCTGGACCTGCCCGACGGGCGCCGCGCGGTGTCTCGCCAAGATGGGGCCGTCTGCCGGCCCCGCCGTTCCTGCGCTCATCAACGCCCTGGGCTCGGGCGTCAGGGACCATGACACGGGCGACGGCGTGATCCCGGTGCGCTCGTCCATCATCGAAGCGCTCGGCCGCACGGGCGATGTGCGCGCAGTCGATCCCGTTGCCGACTTGCTGCCCGATGCAGCCGATGCACATGCCGCGCTCGAGGCGCTTGCGGCGCTCGGTCCGCCGGCGGCGCGCCGCGCCCACGACGTGTCGAGGCTGCTCAAGGCCCGTATCGCCGACGAGCAGGGACGACAGGCCCGGTGCGCGCGCGCAGTGCAGCAGCTCGACCACCTGCTTGCGAACGAGGTCGTCGTCGAACGTCTTCAGCGCGAGCATCCGGCACGCACGCGCTTCCTCGTGTCGCCTCAGGAACACGCGACTGCACTCGCGGCTCTCGACCGCACGACCCAGCGCTACCGAGAGGCGCGCGAAGGCCGTTGCCGTGATCTCACCGGTGAAGCCGCCCTCCGGGCGCTCGAGGCGATGCAGTGCGAAGCGTGCCTCGCGACGGTCGTTACGGCGCTTGCAACACCCGACATCGCGCTGCAGGCCGCATGGTCCCTGCGGGCACAGCCCGTGTTGCCCCACGGTGCCGAGAGGGCGCTCAGGGACGTGCTCGCGTCGCCGAGTCATGGCCCGCTGGCGAAGCAGGCAGCGAAGCAGGTGCTGGACAGGATCGGCAGGTGAGTCGTACGACATGCGCTTTCCCTTGCGGCGAGGGCCGGCCCGGATCGACCTTCTTCCCGGGAAGCGCGGGTAGCCGGGACTTCACCAGGCACGAGAGCTGGCCTCGACCATCGGGAGGGCGACATGAGGACTTCTGACTTGCACGTGGTGTTCGGCACCGGCCAGGTGGGGAGCACGCTCGTCGATCGCCTGCTCGCGCGCGGCCTGCGGGTGCGCAGCGTCCGGCGTTCGGTGGCGGAGAGCCGTCACGCGGCGCACGAGGTCGTTCAAGCCGATGTGTACGATCGCGACGCAGCGACTCGGGCAGCGGCGGGCGCGACGGTCGTCTACCAATGCACCAACGCCCCCTATCACCAGTGGTCCACGCACCTTCCGCTGCTCTATCGACACATCGCGTCGGCGGCACGAGCCGCGGGGGCGCGCCTCGTCGTGCTCGACAACGTGTATGCCGTAGGGGCCACGGGGACGTTCGACGAGGACACGCCGGAGCGGCCGTGCAGCCGCAAGGGCGTGATCCGCAAGGGGCTGGCCGACGAGCTTCGGGCCATGCACGCGCGCGGCGATCTCGCGGTGACCATCGGGCGTGCGAGCGACTTCTTCGGCCCTGGCGCTGACAACACCACGCTCCTGCATCCTCGCGCGATCGGACAGCTGCTCGCCGGCCGGACGATCGACGTCATCGGTGACATCGATCAGCCGCACTCCTGGAGCTACGCGCCCGACGTCGCCGAGGGGCTGCTCGAGCTCGGGCAGCACCCCGAGCTGGCGGGCCGGACGCTGCATCTTCCGGTGCTCCCGGCGCAGACGGGACGCTCCCTGCTGATCGCGCTGGCGGCCGAACTGCAGGTGCCGCTGCGCACGCGCCGCATGCCGGGGTGGTTGATGAGAGTCGCGGGGTGGTTCAGTCCGCTGATGCGGGAGCTCCCGGAGATGCAGTACCAGTTCGAGCACCCGTTCGCGATGTCGGACGCACGCATCCGAGGCCTGCTCCCGATTCGACCGACGCCGCTCGAGGCGCAGATCGCCGCCACGGCGGCGTGGCTGCGCGCCCGGGGGGCGGCATCAACGTGAGGCAACGATGAGCGCGCACCCTGGAACGCGCATGGCCACGCGGCTCTGCGCCGCCAGTCTCGCGTTACTCACTGCACACCAGAGGGACGCGGCGTATCGGCTGCACGGGATGTCTGCGGTGTGTCCGGCGACCTCCTCGTGTGCCGCTGTGCCCGCACGCTGTACCACCACAGTCCGGTGACGTCATGTGGCGGCGCGCTGGGCGCAGGTTCTGGAGCGGGACCCCGGCTTCGCGATCGGGACGCACGCGCGCCGGCGGCCATCGTCACGCATCCGTGCCGGGAGATCACGCTGGCGCAGGATCTCCCGGATATCTGCAAGCCGCTCGCTGGCAGACGCGCTGCGGTGTTGCGGACGGCCCCGCTTCGGGTCGGCCAACGCAGGGCTGCCGACATGGAGAAGGGGGCAGCGTCGCGAAGCCCGTCGACGTCCGGGCGAACCGAGCGCCGCCCGTCCGATCAGCCGATCACCTCTACCTTCGCGCGCCGTGCCACCGTGGTCCAGGTGGTGATCTGCGACTCGATCAGCTTGTTGAACTCCGCGCCGGTCACCGGGTTCCTGCGCGGCAGGGTCTGCAGTTCGTCCAGCCGCTTCATGATGTCCGGGCGGGCGAGGATCTCCGGCATCAGGGTGGTGAGCCGCTGCGCGATCGGCGCCGGCAGGCCCTTCGGCGCGGACAGGCCGAGCCACTGCGAACCGGTGAGCGAGGGGAAACCCGCCTCGGCGAAGGTCGGGATGTCGGGCAGGCCGGGCAGCCGCGCCGGCGTGGACACGGCCAGCGCGCGCAGCGAACCGCCCTTGAGCTGATCGACGTTGGTGGTCACCGGGTCGAGCACGCTGTCGATCTGGCCGCCCAGGAGCTCGGCCAGCGCCGGCGCACTGCCCTGGTAGGGCACGTGATCGTGCAGCGGCGCATTGCCTTCGATCTTCAGCAGTTCACCGAACAGGTGGTTCGCCGAACCGATGCCCGAAGAGCCGTAGCGCACCGGCTTCACCCGCGCCGCCGCGACGTAGTCCGCAAGCGTCCTGAACGGCGATTGCGGGCGCACCAGCAGCACCATCGGTGCCTCGACCAGCATCGCCATGTGGGTGAAGTCGGTGATCGCGTCGAACGGCATCTTGTTGCGCGTGGCCGTCGCATAGATGTGCACCGATGCATGACTCACCAGCAGCGAGTAGCCGTCCGGGTTCTGGCGCGCGGCGTAGTCGGTGCCGACGAGGCCGCCCGCCCCTGGCCTGTTCTCGACCAGCACGGTCTGCGCCAGGGCCTGCTGCATGTGCGGCGCGATCAGCCGCGCCACGGTGTCGACGAGGCCGCCCGGCGGGAACTGGCAGATCAGCCGGATCGGGCCGCGCGTGGGCCAGGCCTGCGATTGGGCATGCGCCCAGGGGGCGATGAGCGATGCCGCACCGGCGGCGAGCAGATCACGACGCTTCATGGAGTCTCCGGGAGATTTGCAGGAAGGAAAGTTCGCGCAGCAGAGGGCACGAACAGCCGCGGCAACTCCAAGCAGGAGACATGCCAGGAGGTCACCTGATCAGCCGTGCTCGTGCGCGTGATTGCCGACAGGCGGTCAGCGCGCCGAACCGTCCTGCCGGTTCACCTCCTCGCGCCCCGGCGCCTTCGGGAACTCGGCCACGTTGCGCGTGACCCGTGCCGCACCGCGGCGCAGCGCAGGGGCGGCAGTGAGCCGATCGTGCAGGCCGGTGGGTTGTCCCGCCGCCTCGAGACGCGAACGCGTAGTCACCGCGACCTGATGAGTGCTGACAATGCACTGACCGAGGCAGACTGGACCGACGTGCGCAAGGAAGCGCAGGCCAGACGTGCCATCGGGCCGAAGGGCGTCTGAAGTTTCCACATGCCCGGCGGATGGCCGCGCGTTTTCGCGACGTGATGGACGACCGAAGGCGCCTGCTCGCCGAACTCGGGCTCGCGCCAGACTGGGCCGTAGCTGCGTTGATCGAAGGTGCGCAGCAATTCCGGACGAGGACTGGACGACGTGCAGCCGTGCACACGCATCTTGCTCGCTGGCCTGGGCGCCCTCGCGGCCGGGCACGCCCTCGCCGGCAGCCCTTCGCTGGCCGGAACCTGGTCCATCGAGCAGTGCGACGACGACGCCTCCCGCAAGCCCTGCGGCGGCTTCACGCTGGTGCTGGTCCAGCGCGGTGACCGCTTGTGCGGCAGCCACTTCGCCGCGACCCCGAACTTCAGCCGCGTCGACGAAGGGCGGCCGACCTCGCTGATCGGCACGCTCGCCGGCTCGCAGGCCGTGCTGTTCGTCGCCAGTGGCCGCGACGCCGCCAGCTATCTCGCCAGGGCGAGACTGGCAAACGGGCAACTCGCGTGGAAGCTGGTCGAGAAGA
>CANGUQ010000088.1 GCA_947456915.1 Betaproteobacteria bacterium | reverse complement strand
GAGTCGACCACTCCCTACAGGACGGAGCTCTCATGAATCGACGCCGCTTCATCAAGTCCACCGCTGCCGCCGGAGGCGCCGGCACCATGGCTGCGAGTTCCACGGTCATCGCCCAGGACGCCCGGCGCGAAACGCTGCTGGTCGCCAACGAATTCGGTCCGAACAGCATGGACATCCACGGCGTCGGTGCCAATCGGCCGGCATATGCGGTGGCAGTGAACGCCTACGACCGGTTGATGACATTCGGCCGCAAGAAACTGCCGGACGGCACGATGTCCTACGACTACAGCAAGCTCGAGCCCGAACTGGCGGAGAGCTGGCAGATGGCCAAGGATGGCCAGTCGGTGACCTTCCGCCTGCGCAAGGACGCAACCTTTCACGACGGCACGCCGGTGACTGCGCGCGACGTCAAGTGGTCGTATGACCGCGCGCTCGGCATGGGCGGTTTCCCCCAGTTCCAGATGCGCGCCGGTTCGCTGAACGATCCCAAGCAGTTCATCGTCGTCGACGATCTCACCTTCAGGGTCGAACTCGACCAGCGTGACAAGATGGCGATGCCGAACATGGCCGTGCCGGTGCCGTCGATCTACAACTCCGCGCTCGCGCGCAAGAACGCGACAGCGGATGATCCGTGGGCGGCCAACTGGTTGCGCAACAACACCGCTGGCGGCGGGGCGTTTCGCGTCGAGGCGTGGCGTCCCGGGCAGGAACTCATCTACACCCGTTTCGACAAGTGGCGCAGCGGGCCGCTGCCGCGGCTGCGCCGCATCGTGCAGCGCGAGGTTCCTTCCGCCGGCAACCGGCGGGCGCTGCTCGCCCGCGGCGACATCGACATGACGTACGAGCTGCCGCCGAAGGACTTCCTCGAGATGTCGAAGGAGGGCGGCGCGGTACGCGTGATCTCCACCCCGATCGAGAATGCGCTCTTCTATATCGGCATGAATACGGCCCGCCCGCCGTTCAACAACCCGCTGGTGCGGCAGGCGGTCGCCTTCGCCATCCCCTACGACCGGATGAACGACATCGCCTTCTGGGGCCGTGGCATCCCGATGTGGGGCGCCAAGTCCAACACCCCGACGCAGGCGGCGTGGCCGGTGCCGCACGGCTACAGCACGAACATTCCGCGCGCGCGCGAACTGATGAAGCAGGCAGGGTTTCCCGATGGCTTCGAGACCACGCTGTCGTTCGATCTGGGCGGGGCGACCGTCGGCGAACCGGTGTCGCTGCTGCTGCAGGAGTCGCTTGCGCTGATCGGCATCCGGGTGTCGATCAACAAGATCCCGGGGGCGAACTGGCGGGCGGCGCTGCTCAAGAAGGACATGCCGCTGATCTTCAACCGCTTCGGCGGCTGGCTCAACTTCCCGGAGTATTTCTTCTACTGGTGCTATCACGGCCAGAACGCCGTGTTCAACACGATGAGCTACCAGAACCCGGCGATGGACAAGCTGATCGACGCGGCGCGCTTCGAGACCGACCGCAAGCGCTACGAGACCCAGGTCCGCGGCTTCATCGAGACCGCGTTCGCCGAGGTGCCGCGGGTGCCGCTGATCCAGCCGTCGTTCGACGTGGCGATGCAGAAGAACATCCAGGGGTACGTGTACTGGTTCCACGTGCAGCCGGACTATCGCCAGTTGTTCAAGGCGTGATGACGCGAACGTCGTATCCGGCGCGGCGCACGATCGCTGCACGAGCGGCGGCCCCAGGGCACGCCGGTCGGAGGCGGGTGGTGCGTCACGGCCGGGAATCGTTCGCGCCGGCGGTTTCGAGGTCGCAATGACAGGACGGTTGATCGGCCGCCGGCTGCTCTCGGCGATTCCGAACGTGATCGGCATCGTGATCGTCACGTTCGTGCTGACCCGGGCGCTTCCGGGCGATCCGGCGGCCTTCTACGCCGGTCCGGCGGCCACGCAGGAGGCGGTCGAGCAGGTGAGGGCGAAGCTCGGGCTCGACCAGCCGCTGTGGGTGCAGTTCCTCGGCTACGTGCGCGATCTCGCGCGCGGCGACCTCGGGCTGTCCATCTCCACCGGTCAGCAGGTGCTCGACGAGATCCTGCGGCGCCTGCCGGCCTCGCTCGAGCTGACGCTCGCCGGTCTGCTGGTGGCGTGCGCCGTCGCCCTGCCGCTGGGTATCCTCGCTGCAACGCGGCCGGATTCGTGGGTCGATCACGCCTGCCGGCTGATCACGACACTCGGCGTGTCGCTGCCCATCTTCTTCACCGGGCTGCTGCTCGCGTACGTCTTCTACTACCTGCTCGGGGTTGCGCCGCCACCGGTCGGGCGGCTCGACTCGATGTTCTCCCCGCCGGCGCAGTGGACCGGCTTCTACACGATCGACAGTCTGATCGCCGGCGACGTGGCCCTGTTTCGCGCGGCGGTGGCGCAGATGGTGCTGCCGGTGCTCACGCTCGCGATCTTCGTGCTTGCGCCGCTTGCGCGCATGACCCGTGCGGCGATGCTGGGCGTGCTGTCCTCGGACTTCGTGCGCACGGCGCGCGCGAGCGGCCTGTCCTCGGGCACGGTGCTCTACGTCTACGCGTTCCGCAACGCGATGCTGCCGGTGCTCACCACGCTGGGCATGGTGTTCTCGTTCATGCTCGGCTCGAACGTGGTGATCGAGAAGGTGTTCGCCTGGCCGGGGATCGGTTCGTTCGCCGTCGATGCGCTGATGCAGTCGGACTACGCGCCGGTGCAGGGCTTCGTGCTCGTGATGGCGCTGATGTTCGTCGCGCTCAACCTGATGATCGACGTGCTGTACACGGTGATCGACCCGCGCGTCTCGATCGAGTCGTGAGCGCATTGCCATGACCGCAGCCAGTCTCAGGCACGTCCGTTACGTCCTCGGCGAGAACATGGTCACCGCCGGCGCATTCGCGCTGTTCGCGGCGTTCGTGTTCGTCGCCGTCTTCGGGCCGTGGATCGCGCCGTTCGATCCGCTCGCCACCAACGCGGCGAAGGCGCTGCAGGCGCCCTCCGCCGAGCACTGGTTCGGTACCGATCAGCTCGGCCGCGACATCCTGTCGCGGGTGATCGTCGCCACCGGTCTCGATTTCGGCATGGCGGTGGCGGCGGTGTTCCTGTCCTTCGCGATCGGGTGCGGGCTGGGCGCGGCGGCCGGGTACTACGGCGGCTGGATCGACCGCACCGTGAGCCGGCTCGCGGACACGATCATGGCGTTTCCGCTGTTCGTGCTGGCGATGGCGATCGTCGCGGCGCTGGGCAATTCGGTGGAGAATATCATCTACGCCACGGCGATCATCAATCTGCCGTTCTACATCCGCGTGGCGCGCGCCGAGGTGAACGTGCGGCGCAACGCCGGCTTCGTCGAGGCCGCGCGTCTGTCCGGAAACTCGGAGCTGCGCATCCTGGCCGTGCACCTCTTTCCGAACATCCTGCCGCCGGTGATGGTGCAGATCTCGCTCAACATGGGCTGGGCGATCCTCAACGCCGCCGGCCTGTCGTTCATCGGTCTTGGCGTGAAGCCGCCACAGCCGGAGTGGGGGATCATGGTTGCCGAGGGTGCCGGCTACATGATTTCCGGCGAGTGGTGGGTCTCGTTCTTTCCCGGGGTCGTGCTGATGCTGGCCGTGTTCTGCTTCAACCTGCTCGGTGACGGCCTGCGCGACATCATCGACCCGAGGCGACGCACGTGAGCACGCAGCCGGTCGCGGCCGAGTCCGCAGTCGCAGAGGCGGCGGACGACGGCCGTCATCGCACGGCGGTACCGCTGCTGGCGATCGAGGATCTGGGCGTCGAGTTCCGCACCCGTTCCGGTACCGTGCATGCACTCGAGCACATCAGCTTCACCGTCGGCAAGGGCGAGACGGTCGGCGTGGTCGGCGAATCAGGCTCGGGCAAGTCGGTGCTGTTCTACGCGGTGCTGGGCATCCTTGACGCTGCCGGCCGCGTCACCGGCGGGCGCGCCACCTTCGGCGGGCTCGATCTCACGCGTGCGCGGCCGGACGAACTCGAGGAGATCCGCGGTCGCGAGGCGGCGATGATCTTCCAGAATCCGCGGGTAGCCCTCAATCCGATCCGCAAGGTCGGCCTGCAGATCGAGGACGTGCTCGCGCGGCATACCAGCACCGTGTCCGCGGACCTCAGGCGCCGGGCGATCGAGGCGCTTGCCGCCGTGCGCATCCCCGATCCGGAGCGCCGCTACCACGCCTATCCGTTCGAACTCTCCGGCGGGCTGTGCCAGAGGATCATGATTGCCATCGCGCTCGCCTGCTCGCCATCGCTGCTCGTCGCCGACGAACCGACGACCGGGCTCGACGTCACCACCCAGGCGGCGGTGATGGATCTGATCAGCGACCTCGCCCGCACACGGAACATGGCCACCGTGCTCATCACCCACGACCTCGGGCTCGCCGCCGAGTACTGCGACCGCATCGTCGTGATGCACGCCGGGCACGTGGTCGAAGTCGCGCCGACGGCGCAGCTGTTCAGCAACCCGCGCCATCCGTACACCGCCAAGCTGATTGCCACGACGCCGCACGGCAGCACCAGCCTTCGTTCGCTCGCGGCGATCCCGGGCAATCTTCCGGATCTGCGGCGCAGCGATCTGCCGCCGTGCCGGTTCAGCGAACGCTGCGAGCGCGTCCAGCCCGGCTGCAGCGAGCCGGGGCTGCGCCTCACCGAAGTGGCGCCTCGGCATCAGGTCGCGTGCAGGGTCCTGTCGTGAGTGCGCCGGCAGCAACGCCCGCTGTTGCGGCGCCCGCCGGCGAGCCGACGGCCGTAACGCCGGCTCCCCTGCTTGCGGTGCAGGGCGCGCGCAAGCTGTTTGCGCTGAAGGCGGCGGGGCGGCTTCTGCCGTGGGGGCGAGCGGCCCGCACGCCGATGCTGCACGCGGTCGACGGCGTCGATCTCACCATCGGGCACGGCGAGAGCGTCGGTCTGGTGGGCGAGTCCGGTTGCGGGAAGTCGACGCTGGTGCGCCTGATCACGCGCACGCTCGACCCCACGAGCGGCACGTTGCGGTTTCTCGGCGAGGATATCGCCGGGATCGCGGCGCGTGATTTCGCCCGCGCACCGCAGCGCAAGCTGATCCAGATGGTGTTCCAGGATCCGACCGACAGCCTGAATCCGCGTTACGCTGCTCGCGACACGATCGCCGAGCCGTTGCGTCTGCTGGCCGGGCTGTCCGGTGCCGAGCTCGACGCCCGGGTGAACGAGGTTGCCGATCAGGTGCAGCTGCCGCGTGCGCTGCTCGCGCGCTATCCGCACCAGCTCTCCGGTGGACAGAAGGCGCGGGTGGGCATCGCGCGCGCGATCGCGCTCTCGCCCAGGCTGCTGATTCTCGATGAGCCGACGGCAGCGCTCGACGTATCTGTGCAGGCGGTCATCCTGCACCTGCTCGCCGATCTGAAGGAACAGCTCGGCATGAGCTACCTGTTCGTGTCGCACGATCTGAACATCGTCCGGTTGCTCTGCGACCGGGTGCTGGTGATGTACCTGGGCAGGATCGTCGAGTCGGGGCCGGCGCAGCAGGTGTTTGCCTCGCCTCGCCACCCGTACACACGAGCGCTGCTGTCGGCGATTCCCGGACTCGGTGGCGCCGCCGGACAGCGCATCCGCCTGGAGGGGGATCCAGTGAGCCCGATCGATCCGGATCCGCATCGCTGCCGCTTCCACGGACGCTGCCCGAAGGGTCGCGACGAGTGCACGCGCAGCGCGCCGCAACTCGCGGAACTCGCGCCTGGACATTCGGTTGCGTGCCTGTTTCCGGAATCCGCGTGAAGAAGAGCGAGCCGCGCAACCTCGCCGAGGCCGCATACGTGCGGCTCAAGCGTGACGTGCTCGAGTTCCGGCTGCTGCCGGGGGACCGCTTCACCGAGCACGAACTCGCCCGAACGCTCGGCATGTCGCGCACGCCGGTGCGCGAGGCGCTCTGCCGGCTCGCGCAGGAGGGGCACCTGTCGGTGGCCGCGCGCAGCGGCTGGACCGTGCGGCCGCTCGACTTCGGCCTGTTCGATCAGCTCTACGACACGCGCGTCGTGCTCGAGCTGGCGGCGGTGCGGCGGCTGTGCCAGCTCGACGCGCCCGATGCGCACGCGCCGCTCGCGCGACTGCGCGACATCTGGCTCGCGCCGGTGGCCGAGCGGCTCGTCGACGAGCGCAAGGTCGCCGCGCTCGACGAGGCGTTTCACTCGACGCTGGTGCAGGCCACCGGCAACACGGTGATGGCGCAGATGCATCAGGAAGTGACCGAGCGCATCCGCATCATCCGGCGGCTCGACTTCACCGACGCGGGCCGTATCGCCGCCACCTACGACGAGCACGCGCAGGTCCTGCGCAGCATCCTGTGCCGCAAGGCCGAGCACGCGTGCGTCGTTCTGGCCGCCCACATCGAAGCGAGCAAGCAGGCCGTGCGCGGCATCACCGTGCACCGGCTGTTTCTCGCCCGCGAGCAGTCGGGTGTGGCGCGCGTGCGCCGTGCGTCCGCGCCGGCGTTGCTGCGCACTGGGCGCATGGCGAGTCTGACCGTATAATCAGGGCATGGCAAAGAGCACGGCATCAGCCGGTGCCGCGCAGTCGGGCAGTCACGCCGCTGGCGAAGCGACCGGGCAGCGGCCCCGGGTCGCGCTGGTCACCGGGGCCAATCGCGGCATCGGCTTCGAGATCGCCCGCCAGCTCGCACGTCGCGGACTGCGCGTGCTGCTCGGTTCACGGACGCTGACCAAGGGACGCGCTGCGTCGCGGCTGCTCGCGGAAGAGGGGCTGGCAGCCGAGCCGGTGCGGCTCGACGTCACCGATCCGGCGCAGATCAAGTCGCTCGCGCGCGAGTTGCGCGCTGCCGGCGGCCTCGACGTGCTGATCAACAACGCAGGCGTGCTGCTCGACCCGCGCGGTGGCCGTTTCCTCGACGTGCGACTGGCCACCTGCGAGCGCACGCTCGCCACCAATCTGTACGGGCCGCTGCTGCTGCTGCAGGCGATGCTGCCGCTGATGATCGAGCGCGGCTACGGCCGGGTCGTCAACATGTCGAGCGAGCTCGGGCAGCTCGAGGAGATGGGCAGTGGCACGCCGGCCTATCGCATCTCCAAGACTGCGCTGAACGCGCTCACCCGCATCGTGGCTTCCGACACGCGCGGCACCGGCGTGCTGGTGAACTCGATGTGCCCCGGCTGGGTGCGCACCGAGATGGGCGGGCCGGAGGCCCCGCGCACCGTGGCACAGGGCGCCGACACTGCGGTCTGGCTGGCGACGCTGCCCGGCGACGGCCCGAGCGGCGGGTTCTTCCGCGATCGCAAGCGGATCGCCTGGTAGCGCCGCGCGCTGTCCCGCCCGCGCATGGACGTGTCGGCGCTGATCATGCTGGGCGGAGCGGGCGCGTGGGCCGCGGCGATCGGCTGGGCGCTGCACAGGTACCGGAAGAAGACGGCAGAGAACGAGCGCGAACGCGCGCTGCGGTTCGAGCAGATTCTCGGGACCACGGCGGATGGGCGGGCGGTCGACGGCGCAGCGTCCGGGGGCGCACCGACGGTCGTGCCCGGCATCGATCCCGCGCGCCTTGCTGCTGCGATGCTCGCCTCAGGACAGGCGGCAGCCGGTCGCGGGGCTGCCGCCGCCCGCGTCGCGGCGGCCGAGCCCCCGATAATCCCCGCGCCGGCGTACCAGCTGCGCGAGCGGGTGCTCGACAGGCCCGGGACGCTCGTCTACTACGCCATCCGCACTGCCGTGCCCGATCACGAAGTGTTCATCGGCCTGTCGCTCGCCGCTCTGCTCGATGTACCGGAGACGGTCCGCGGCTACGACCGCGAGCTTCGTCTGCGGCGCCTCGCGCCGCTCGCCGTCGACTTCGCCATCGTCGACAAGTCGATGCAGCTCGTGGCCGTGATCGATCTGGAGCCGGTCGCGCCCGGCCCGGAGCAGCACGACGCGCAGCGTGCGAAGGCGGAGTACCTGCGCGCGTTGTCGGTGCGGCATCTGACCTTCCCTCGTACGCGACTGCCGAAGTACCAGGACATCCGGCAGCTGCTGCAGGGCCCGCGGTGATCGCGGGTGTGATGCAGCGATGAGCAATCCGGCGTGGATGAACCGGGAGTGGCTCGCGCAGCGGCTGGCAGCCGCGCACGGCATGCCGGCGCTCGTCCCCGGCGACGTGCGGGTCGCACCGCCGGAGCAACCTGATGCAGCCGCGCCGATGGCGGCAGCGGTCGGCGCCGGTGCCTCGGTGGCGGTGGGGATACCGGCCGACATCACCTTCGAGCGGGCCCGCACGCCGGCTGCCGTGCTGGTGCCGCTGGTGGCCCGGCCCGCCGGCATCACCGTACTGCTCACGCAGCGCGCAGCCCACCTCGCGCGGCACGCCGGCCAGATCGCGTTTCCCGGCGGACGCCACGAACCCGCCGATGGCACGCCGGTGATCACCGCGCTGCGGGAGACCGAGGAGGAAGTCGGCCTCTCGCGCACGCACGTGCAGGTGCTCGGGCTGCTGCCGCAGTACCGTACCCGCACCGGCTACGTGATCACCCCGGTGGTGGGCTGGATCGAGCCGCCGTTCGACCTTGCGCCCGATCCGGGCGAGGTCGCCGACGTGTTCGAGATGCCGCTCGCCTTCGCGCTCGACGCGGCAAATCACCAGCGCCATTTCCGCGACGCCGGTGGCGAGCGCCGCTACTTCTACGTGCTGCCTTATCAGGATCGCTACATCTGGGGCGCGACGGCAGCGATGCTGGTGAACTTCCACCATCTGCTCGGCAGCTCGGGTACCCGCCCCGGGCATCGGGACGCTGCCGAGTGACCACGGCCGAGCTGATCCTGCTGTGCACGCTGGGGGCACTCGCCCTCGCCTGGTTCGAGTCGATGCGTGCGCGCGAGCGGGCGCTGCAGGCCGCTCGCGAAGCCACGACGGCTGCCGATTGCCAGCTGCTCGACGCGGCGGTCGCGCTCGCCTCGCTGCGCCTTGTGCGCGAGGAGGGTGGCATGCTGCGCTTGCGGCGCGTCTACCGTTTCGAGTTCAGCGACGACGGCGAACGCCGCCTCGCCGGAACGGTCACCATGTCCGGTGGCCGCGTCGATCGCGTGGACATGGCGCCGCACCGCGAGCGCGTGCCGGTGTGGACGGTGATCGAGGGCGGACGCGACCGCGGGTTTCCGCGCCTCTGAGAGGCGAACGCTCCGGCCGCTCAGCCGAACAGCCTGCCCTTGAGCAGGGCCTGCAGCGCGTCGGCGCCGGGCATCGCGCCGGCGTCATCGATGCGGCCGTTCGGCGTGAGCGAGTCGATCAGCTGGGGCAGCACGCTCGCCATCGAGTTCGATGCCTGTTCGGTGGAGGTGCCCAGCTGCGATGCGAGTCCGGCGAACCAGTCACCGCCCAGCGCCTGCTGCAGTTGCGCGCCTTCGACCGGCAGGTTGCTGCCTGTCCCGACCCATGACGACATCTGGCTGCCCAGACCGGCCTGCTGGAATCTGTCGATCAGACCCTGCAGGCCGCCGGGCTGCTGCAGCAGGCCGGCCAGCGCCTGCATCAGGGCGCTCTGCTGGTTGCCGCCGAGTTGCGACAGGATCTGGCTGCCAAGGCTGGCCGCGACGTGTTCGAACAGGCTCATGATCGGAATCTCCGGGTATCGAGGGGTGAAGGAGCGACTGGCGTGTCCGGATGGACCACCGCCGGCCCCGGACGGATGACTGCCAGTGGATTTCGCCACGCATGCGGGCAGGGCACGTCACGCGCGACGCGGCGCCCGTCACCATCGACCACCCGCCCGGCGCCAGTACCGGTCAGGGTTGATCGAATGGCCGCCGGGGCGCGACCGGCCGGCCACCGACGGACCGTCGACGTGCAAACGACCGGCGCCCCACCGACGAGCCACCGCACGGCGCCGGGCCGGGGCGATGCCGCCTGCCCGGTACCGCAGCGAAGTTCCGGGCCTCGCGCATGAAGCGCCAGCAGACTCGCACAAACCGCGCCTCGACTCAATCCTCAACGGCTCAGGCAGCAGGCGCGCGCTGCCGCCAGCGTGTCGGCGAGCGTGCCGGCGCGCCGGGACGGATGCCGTCGTGGGCGACGTGCACGAACTGTGGTTGAATCAGTCACTCGTTCGCCTTCGTTTCGTCATGGCCGATCGCCGCCTGCAAGTCTTCCACGCCGTCGCCCGCCTGCTTTCGTTCACTCGCGCGGCCGAGGAACTGTGCATGACGCAGCCGGCGGTGACGTTCCAGGTCAAGCAGCTCGAGGAGCAGTACGGAACGCGGCTGTTCGAGCGCAGCCACGGGCGGATCTCGCTCACCGTCACCGGGCAGGTGGTGTTCGAGTACGCCGACCGCATCCTCGGGCTGAACGCGGAACTCGACACCCGCATCGGGGAGATGACCGGCGGTGTGAGCGGCCCGCTGCTGCTGGGCGCGAGTCTGACCATCGCCGAGTTCATCCTGCCGCGCATCCTCGGCGAGTTCAAGGCGCGTTACCCCGACGTGCGCACGCGGATGACGGTGGCCAACTCCGAGACGATCGAGACGCGGGTGGCCGATCACTCTCTCGACGTGGGGTTGATCGAATCACCGTCGACGCTGGGCGCGCTCAACACCGAGGTGTGCTGCGAGGACGAACTGGTGCTGATCTGCGCAACCTCGCACCCGTTCGCGCGGCGCGCCGCCGTCACCGCGCAGGAGGTGGCGACGCAGCCGTTCGTGAGCCGCGAGACCGGTTCGGGAACACGCGAGTTCACCGACCGCTATTTCCGCCAGGCCGGCGTCGCGCCCGAGGACCTCAACCTCGTGATGGAGCTCGGCAGTCCCGAGGCAATCAAGGGGCTCGTGGAGACCGGGCTGGGCGTGTCGGTCATGTCGCGGGCGGCGATCGCCAAGGAGCTGCAACTCGGACTGCTCGCCTCCAGGCCGCTCGAGCCGCGGCTGATCCGCATCCTGTCCCTCGTCTGCCCGAAGGACAAGTTCCAGTCGCGCCTGATGAAGACCTTCGTCGATTTCGCGCTGACCCGCATGAAGCGCTCGGCGGTGACGGCCTGAGTGCCGCTGCGACCGTGCTGCCGCATTCCGACTCGAAGCGCACCCCCGGAGCGGCCAGCTGATGCCAAGACCGATTGCAGCGACCATCGCTCTCGCCGCGATCGCGGCCAACTATGCGCGCGCCCGGGCCTGCGCGCCGGGG